>CAIYKV010000191.1 GCA_903926855.1 uncultured Bacteroidota bacterium
ATCCTTTCATTAAAATCATCCCATATTTTGTTTGCGTTATTTGTCCAGCCTACTTCACTCAAAGCAAGTATTCTTGGAAACAGCATATAATCAGCTTGTTCCATCGTAGGGATATATTCTGTCCATAGATTCGCCTGTACGCCTTTTATATATTTCTGTTTTTCTTTTTCCAGAACGGATGGTAAAGGATTATATTGGTATACTTTTTCGATCGGCAAGAATCCTCCAATCGCTTCTGGTTGTGTACTGGGGTCCTGCTGGTAGGCATCAAAATACATATAGGCACCGGGTGTCATTATCACATCATGGTTCATTTTTGCGGCAATGATTCCACCGGCTTCGCCTCTCCAGGACATAACCGTAGCGGATGCTGCAAGTCCTCCATCTAGAATTTCATCCCAACCAATTAATTTTCGACCTTTTGAACTGATAAATTTTTCCAATCTTTTGATAGCATAGCTTTGTAATTCTTTTTCATCTTTCAGATGGTTTACCTGCATCCTTTCTCTGCATTTTGGGCATTTTCTCCAATTTTTTTGATCAGCTTCGTCACCTCCTATATGGATATAGGGTGATGGAAATAGATCAATTACTTCGGAGAGCACATTTTCAAAAAAAAGAAAAGTACTATCATTCCCCAAACAGTACTCGCTTTGTTTGCCATTTGTACCCGTACAACCTAGTTCTGGGTAAGTGGCAACCACTTCTCCGGAATGACCCGGAAATTCCAATTCAGGTATCAGGTTGATACCTCGCAAGCTTGCATATTGAATGATTTCTTTGATATCTGCTTTTGAATAAAAACCTCCATAGGCTAAGGGATCTGCTGCTGACGCATAGGATTTGTCTGCTTTCCACCATTCCTTCCAGGTTCTTTGTGGTCGCCAGGCAGCGTAATTGGTTAGTTCGGGATATTTTGTTATTTCTAATCTCCATCCGGCATCGTCCGTAAGATGCAGGTGCAGGTTATTGAGTTTATATAAAGACATCAACCCCAGTAATTTTTTGATATAGCTTATCGGGAAAAAGTTTCTGGAAACATCCAGCATTACCCCCCTGTAATTCAATTCCGGATAGTCAGCTATTTTGCCACAGGGAATACTGCCGAAGGAGGTTTGTAGTATTGCCAGTTGGGATATACTCTGTACTGCATGTATTGCTCCGATTACCGAAGCCGATTCAATATGGATGGAATCGATGGTAATTTTAATGGTATACTCAGGGGTATTGTTTTTTCCAAAAGGTTGTTTTCTCAGAATCCTGATAATACCCACAGTATTGGATGGTGCCCTGCTTTCTATATTTTTTGACGATATACCCAAGCTCTCAGAAAGTACCCCCGCTGTTTCTATAAACAACTTGTCGGCAATGATTTTTGTCCGGGAGGAAAAATGAAAAACTCCGGGATCGGAAATAACAGAAGCCGGTTTTGGGATGATGAATTTTGCAGAGAGCAACTGACTTTTTGTGAATACCGGGATCAATAATAGTAATGACAGGTATTTTTTCATTTCATCTGAGTTTCGGATAAACAATATACTATAATCCGGTCTCTAAACAGGAATCGCCTAATACATATATTACAAACGTGTATATGTTTAATCGGACTGATATTTAAAAAATATTAAAATCCTGAAGGGGCAATTATATTTCTTCAAAAACACGTAAATCTTTGGTAATTGTGTAAAAAATACACAATTTTGTGTTAATGTGTATTTTTTACACAATTACGTTCTATCTGATTGCGCCATAATATGAAAATAAGAACTCTGCTTATTTGCTTGTTCCTATGCAATATTTTTTATTGCAAAGCGCAGTTGTTAAGTTGGTCACCCACTTTTATTACCGATACATCTTCTTCTATTACCATCACCTGCGATGCCAGCCAGGGTAACCAGGGTTTATTTAACTATGCAACCAGTTCTGATGTATATGTTCATATTGGGTTAATTACTTCGGCAAGTACTTCTTCTTCTAATTGGTTGTATGTTCCTTCTTTTTCTGTTTGGGGATCTACGAATGCACAAGTTCATGCTACTTATATTGGAAATAATAAATGGCAATACACGATTACGGGAGGATTAAGAAGCTTTTTTGGCGTTACCAATCCGGCTGAAAAAATCCAGAAAATAGCTATACTCTTTCGAAATGGCAGTGGATCGCTAAAGCAAGCCAATAGTGATGCTTCAGACATGTATATTCCAGTATATACTGCCAATTCTTTATTTGTAAGATTAGATGCACCGGCGCGTCAACCGGAATACGCTCCTATATTGGTTCCGGTATCTAAAAGTGTTGGAGATAAAATATTAATCACGGCCAATTCGAGTCAGTCTGCGGGACTCAGTTTATTTTTTAACGGAACACAGCTAGCAACTGCTTCAAATGCAGTTACTGTTTCACAGACTGCCACCATTGTAAATAGCGGAACACAAACCATCATTGCTTCAGCTGTAAATGGCGGTACCACCGTTTCAGATACTGCTACGTTTTTTGTTTCTTCCAATACCAATTTTTCCCCATTGCCCAATGGTGTAACAGATGGTATCAATTATGAGCAGGGTGATACATCAGTAGTGTTGGTTTTATATGCTCCGCTTAAATCAAAAGTGGCAGTAATTGGCGATTTTAATAACTGGACACAATCGCCCAATTATCAAATGAATGAAACCCCAGATAGCCTGCGTTATTGGCTGAGGATTACCGGACTAACACCTGGTACAGAATATGGGTATCAGTATGTAATTGACGGGAGTTTGATTCTGGCGGATTATAATACCGAAAAGGTATTGGATAAAGCGAATGATCCATTTATTCCTGCGGTAACTTATCCTAATTTAAAATCATTTCCTGCGGCTGCTTCAGGAAACCTGGTGAGTGTATTACAGACTGCAAAACCTGCTTATAACTGGCAGGTAACTAATTTTAGCAGACCAGATAAGCGGAATTTAGTGATTTATGAATTATGGATTGGCAACTTTACCGCGGCGCAAAATTACCAGGCGTTAAAGGATACACTTACTTACCTGAAGCGATTGGGGGTTAATGCAATTGAATTAATGCCCGTTAATGAATTTGAAGGGAATACGAGTTGGGGATATAATCCCAATTTCTATTTTGCACCTGATAAATACTATGGTACAGAAAATGCGTTACGTCAATTTATAGATGCCTGCCATCTTCAGGGGATGGCCGTGATCATGGATATTGTCATGAATCATTCCTTCGGGTCTTCTCCAATGGTACAGATGTATTGGAACAGTGCATTAAGTATTCCGGCAGCGAATAATCCCTGGTTTAATCAATATACTACCCATGCCGACAATGTTGGCTATCAATTTAACCACCAGACCCAGGCTACTATTGATTTCCGTAACCGTGTAATTACCCATTGGTTAACCAAATATAAAATTGATGGATTCCGGTGGGATATGGCCAAGGGTTTTACCCAAACCAATACTTGTGATGCTACGGGAAATAACTGTAATCTAACCGCCTGGGGAAATTATGATTCTGGCCGGGTAGCTACCTGGAAGAATATTTACGATAAAGTACAATCGGTTTCTACGGGTGCCTATTGTATTTTGGAAATGTTTGCTGATAACTCTGAAGAAACTGTTGAAGCAAATTATGGGATGATGATATGGGGCAACCTCAATTACAATTATAACCAGGCCACCATGAGTTATAGTAATCCTTCATGGGATCTTAGTTATGGCGTATATACGAACAGAGGATATGCACAGCCCAACCTGATTACTTATCAGGAGAGTCATGATGAAGAAAGACTCATGTATAAAAACGAACTGTTTGGAAATGCAAGTGGTTCTTATACAGTTAAAGATACGGCCACTGCTTTAAAAAGGAATGCTATGGCTACGGCTTTCTGGGCAATGACTCCGGGGCCAAAAATGCTATGGCAGTTTGGCGAGGTTGGGTATGATTATTCTATTAATTATTGTACAAACGGTACGGTAGATGCTACCGGAGCATGCCGGTTAACTCCTAAGCCTGTAAGATGGGATTATTATAGTAATGCAAACAGAAAGGCATTGTATAATGTATATGCCAGTTTACTGGGGTTAAGAAATAACCCGAATTACCTAAAAACATTTACTACAGGAGCTATCAACTATAACCTGGCCAATGCATTTAAATCATTAATTGTAACCAGTGATTCTTTAAGTATAGTTGTAGTAGGAAATTTTGATGTGGTAGCCCAAACAGGACAGGTGAGTTTTCCTTTATCAGGAACCTGGTATAGTTTTTTAACCTCAGCCACACATACAGCAACTGGAAATGCAGAAAACATAACCCTACAACCGGGAGAGTATTACGTGTACACCAATAAGAACCTGAATAACTATGTAATTACGGCCATTAATGATCCGATTATTTCTTCAACGGATATGAGCCTGACCGTATATCCTATACCTGTACAGTCCAATGCAATTATTCAATATTATTTGTCGGAAAGCAGCCAGGTAAACATTGGCTTATTTGATGTGAATGGCAGAAAAGTGGCCGACTTGGTAAACGGGTATAAATTCACTGGCCTGCAATCATTTCCGCTCAATCAAAATGGTTTGAATATCAATACACTTAGTAATGGGATGTATATCATTCAAATGGAATCAAAAGGAAAAATAAAAACTGCCAAAATTATCATCAATAAATGATCCATTATGTAAATCAAAACTCAAGCAGATACAGCAAACATTCTTTAGTTTTTAACCAGTAAATTTTTCATTATGAAATTTAAACGATTGCTTGTTATACTTTCATTGCCGCTTTTGTTTAGCCTGTCAGCCTTGGCACAAAACAAAACTGTTGCAGGAAAGGTAACTGATTCAAAGGACGGTAGTCCAATGGCAAATGCTTCTGTTACTGTAAAAGGAACAAGCATTGCAACACAAACCGCAAATGACGGAACTTTTACAATCAAAGTTCCCGGTGGTTCTTCAGTTCTGGTAATATCTTCTATTGGCTTTGGAAATGTAGAGGTACCTGTGGGTACTGGTTATCTACAGGTAAAGCTTACCCAGGTTAATAATTCTTTGGGTGAAGTAATAGTGATTGGATATGGTACGGTAAGAAAGAAGGAGCTCACTGGTTCGGTTTCATCTGTAAGTTCAAAAGATTTTCAGGGTGGATCTATTACCTCAGCAGAGCAATTGATTTCTGGTAAAGTGGCTGGGGTATCCATTACTTCTAACGGTGGTCAACCCGGATCCGGATCTACTATTCGTATCAGGGGTGGTGCATCATTAAATGCCAGTAACGACCCATTGGTAGTAATAGATGGAGTGCCTTTAAGTTCTGTTAACCTGCAGGGGATTAATCCAAATGATATTGAGACTTTTACAGTATTAAAAGATGCAGCTGCTACAGCTATTTACGGGTCAAGAGCATCTAACGGCGTAATCATTGTAACTACCAAAAGAGGTAGTTCAGGTAAACCTGTATTTACTTTCACTACCCAGCTTTCCGGTTCAGTTATTTCAAAAGAATATCCGGTATTAAATGCTGCACAATTTCGTAGTTATGTAAATGCAAATGGATCAACTTCGCAAATTGCCACAATGGGTACTGCCAGTACCGATTGGCAAAACCAGATCTACCAAACAGCCATTACTTCAGATAATAATTTAAGTATATCGGGGAATTATAAAAATATCCCTTACCGTGTTTCTGGAGAATATTTAACCCAAAATGGTGTATTGAGAACCGATAATTTGAAAAGAGAAGTATTATCCCTAAGTCTTACTCCTCGTGTATTCGACAATCATTTGAAAATGGATATCAATGTTCATGGCTCAAATACTGATCAAAGAAATGCAAATACAGGTGCTATAGGAAATGCTGTTTCTTTTGACCCTACCCAGCCGGTTATGAGTGGTAAAAATACATTTGGTGGATATTATGAGTGGACAACAAATGATACAACACCCAATTCCCTGTCAAACCGAAACCCGGTTGCTTTATTGCAACAGTATAATGCCGAAAATCATGCGTTAAGAAGTTTCGGAAATGTACAGTTAGATTATAAAGTACATTTTTTACCGGAACTGCATGCAAATTTGAATTTGGGTTATGATGTTGCAAAATATACTGGTACCACACAAGTACCGGCTTATGCAGCACAATCTTATAATTCTGTACCTAATTTAAGGGGACAAAACAACCAGTATAATAATGGCTATTTTAATAAAGTAATGGAATTTTATTTGAGCTACAATAAAGATTTGAAATCCATTAAAAGCAATATAAGCGCCGTGGCCGGAACTGGTTACTATGATAATTATTATCATAACAATAACTATGCTTCCTATAGCGCTTCTAATGTGCTTGAGCCCGGATCTACACCCGTATATCCAAATTCATCCAGCGAAGTTACTTTGGAGTCTTATTATGGTCGTTTGATTTATACGTATGATAGTAAGTATATCCTTATGGGATCTGCTAGAACTGATGGTTCTTCCAGATTCGGCCCCAATTATCGTTGGGGTGTATTCCCATCCGGAGCTTTTACCTGGCGGATTAATCAGGAAAATTTCCTGAAAAACTCAAAGCTGATTTCTGATTTAAAATTACGTGTTAGTGATGGGGTTACCGGTAATCAGGATGGTATCGGGTTTTATAATTATTTGAATTATTATTCTCAAAGCGGCAATACTTCACAAATTAACTTCGGAAATAGCTTTTATAATTTCTGGAGCCCTTCTGCTTATGCGGCAGATTTGAAATGGGAAGAAACTGAAACAAAAGATGCAGGTATCGATTTCGGTTTTCTTAATAATAGAATTACGGGAAGTGTAGATTATTACTATAAAAAGACCAGTAACCTATTAGCTACTGTGTATGTTCCTACACTTACTAATTTTGGAAATCAACTGACCAGAAATGTGGGTAATATGACTGATGAAGGAGTTGACTTTAATATCAATTACACTGCAGTAAAAACCAAGAATTTTACCTGGGATATCGGATTCAATGTTGCCTATAACAAATTCACAATAACCAATTTGAGCGTATCACAGGATTCATTGGCTAAATTGGTGAATTATGCGGTAGGCGGTATCAGCGGCGGTACAGGTAATACTATTCAGGCACATTCTGTTGGGTACCAGCCATTTTCTTTCTATGTATTGCAACAGATTTATAAAACCAATGGTAAACCCATTGAAGGAGCTTATGTAGATCAAAACAGAGATGGTATCATTAATCAAAGTGATTTGATTCATTATAAATCTCCTTTTGCCCCCTTTACTTTTGGTTTTTCTACTGGTGTAACCTATAAAAAATGGAGTTTTAGTACGGTGCTCAGAGCTAGTGTTGGAAACTACATATATAATAATGCAGCTGCAAATTTAGCAGTAACCAGAAATGTATTGAATCCTGTTGGTTTCTTACAAAATGCACCTTCGGCGATTCTCAATACCAATTTTAATAATAACCAGTATTTCTCTAGTTACTATATAGAAAATGGCTCGTTCTTAAAAATGGATAATTTGAGTATAAATTATAATATAGGTCCATTATCTCATAATAAGTACAATTTGAAAGTATCTCTGAATTGTCAGAATGTATTTACAATCACAAAATATACAGGATCTGATCCTGAAATATATGGTGGTATAGATAATGTATTATATCCACGTCCAAGAATTATGACACTCGGTGTAAACCTGGGATTCTAATTACATGAAATTTAAATTAAGAAATATGAAAAATATTCTTTTCAAAATACCTATTTCGACCATTCTTATTACAGCGATATTAATCTCCTGTAATAAGGATTTAAACCGATTACCGGCTAACTCTGTATTTACTGATAGTGTTTACAGTAGTGCCGCAGGTTATAAATTACAACTGGCAAATGTATATGCCGGATATGTATTAACCGGAGCAAATGGACCCGGTAATTCTGATATTGCCGGTGTTGATGCGGGTACTTCTGATTTTATCAGGTGTTTATGGAATGTACAGGAATTATCTACCGATGAAGCAGTATGTGCATGGGGAGATCCGGGTGTTCCTGATTTTCATAACATGAGCTGGACTTCTTCTGACCCAATCCTGATTGGATTGTATTCGAGGAGTATTTACCAGATAACACTATGTAACGATTATATAGCCCATTGTGCAAGTTCAATACTTCAAAGCAAAGGGATTACCGGTACAAATGCAACCAATGTGGGTATCTACAATGCAGAAGCTCGTTTTTTAAGGGCATACCAGTATAGCATATTGATGGATGAGTTTGCTAACCCACCTTTTGCAACAGAAACAACTCCGGTAGGGCCTCTTTCTTTTCCAAAGCAAATTAGCAGGGCTAACTTATTCAGTTACGTAACATCAGAATTGATAGCCTGTAGTTCTTCTTTGGCCTTGCCTCGTCAAAATGAGTATGGTCGTGCTGATCAGGCTGCGGCCTGGGCATTATTAGCAAGATTGTATTTGAATGCGGGAGTGTATACGGGTACCACAAAGTATGATAGTGCCATTATATATGCAAATAAAGTGATTAGTGCAGGATATGGTCTGCATCCAACGTATGCTAATTTATTTAAGGCCGACAATAATCTTAACAATCCAGAGATAATATTAGCGATACCTTATGATGGTATCAATACACAAAGCTATGGAGGAACCACTTTTTTAGTAAATAGTGCCTGCGCTAATTCTACCTATACTGCCGGCAGTCCAGGATATGCGATGAGCTCAACGAATTATGGTGTGCCTAGTGGAGGTTGGGCTGGAAATCGCAGTACAGCAAATCTCCCCTCATTATTCCCAACACCTGATACAACTGTGGATAAAAGAGGTATTTTCTTAAATACAACGGGTGTTACTAAAACTATCACCAATATTTCTACGTTTAACCAGGGTGTTCCGGTTGTTAAATTTTCCAATCTTACCTCAACGGGTGCAATAGCTGAACCCAATGCAGGGGGCACTTTTTGTTCAACAGATTTCCCTCTATTCCGCTTGGCAGAGCAGTACCTGATTTATGCTGAGGCAACATTAAGAGGTGGCGCTGGTGGCAATACCACTACCGCACTGGGTTATATAAATTTACTTCGCCAAAGAGCCTATGGAAATAATAGTGGTAATTTTAGTTCAATAGCACTCAGTGATATTATTAATGAAAGAGGCAGAGAATTGTATTGGGAATGCTTTAGAAGAACTGACCTGATAAGGTATAATCAATTTACTACAGGTACCTACCTCTGGCCATGGAAAGGCGGTGTTTCAAGCGGTACAGCCGTAGATGCCCATTATAATATTTACCCAATACCGGTTACTGATTTACAAGCGAATTCTAATTTAACTCAAAACCCGGGATACTAATTTTTAAGTTTTTAAAAATATACAGTATGAAAACATATATCAACAAATTAATACTAACGCTGGCAGGTAGTATCTTTTTATTAGTTGCGTGCAACAAAGAAGGTACCAATGTTACCCTTCAAAGTGGTAATCCGCCTGTATTAACTGCTTCGGCAAGCGGAACCATAGCCCTTAGCTCTGCAAACGCCAGCAATCAGGCAGTTCTTTTCAGTTGGACAAATCCAGACTATGAATTCAGTAACGGAGTAAGCTCCCTGAATGTTACCTATAACCTGCAATTTGATACGGTAGGTGCTAATTTTACCAGCCCCCATATGCAAACAGTACAGGTTAGTCCGGGATTATCTACTTCATTTACTGTAACACAGTTGAACAGTTTAATTGCCAATGGACTATTATTGAGTTTTGGACAGGCTCATTCTTTACAGGTTAGGGTAGTTGCCTATATTGCCCCTTACACATCGGGTTCTCCCAGTATACAACCTTTAAGTTCCAATACCCTTAATTTTACCGTTACTCCATTTGCACCTCCTCCGGTAATTACACCACCGGCATCAGGAAGTGTATTGGCATTGGTAGGGGGTGATCCATTAATGGGTGCCTGGTCTAATCCGGTTCCTGCATCCCAGGTATTTACGCAGGTGAGCCCAACAGATTATCAACTGAAAATAACATTATCAGGAGGAAATCCATTAGACGCAAGTGCAAATGATCAATACCTGATTGTTCCATCAAATGGAAGTTGGAGTCATAAATATGCTTGCAGCAATACTGCTACGCAACCATTTTCCGGTGGCACGTTTGGACTTGATTTGA
Organism: uncultured Bacteroidota bacterium; assembly: GCA_903926855.1. GTDB lineage: Bacteria > Bacteroidota > Bacteroidia > Chitinophagales > Chitinophagaceae > Sediminibacterium. The sequence continues at coordinate 10,171 of CAIYKV010000191.1, forward strand.
GTTCAAATTTCCCCGGGCCTACTGCTCCAGGAACCTATTTGTTTGATTTGAATTTCCAAACAGGCATATTAACGGTTACCAAGCAATAGATTTATAAATGATTACCTCATTCATATCAAAATCAATTATTATGAAACATATTGTAAAGCTCCTTTTAGTTGCAGCAAGTATAGGAATGATATTTGCGAGCTGTGATAAAACGGGCAATTTGCCTACCACTAAATATGGCGTAGGTACAGATCCGGTGCTGACCAGCAGTGTAGCGGCAACCGTTCCTGCACCGGGAGATTCATCGAAAAATATTATTACTTTTTCATGGACCAGTGCTAACTATGCCACGAATGCCTCCACTGTAAAATATATTTTAGAGTTTGATTCTTCGGGTAGAAATTTTGCAAAAGAGCAAACCATTACGATAACCGGAGGGTTAAGCGATACCTTAACTGCTAAGGCATTAAATACTATATTACTGGGTTTTGGTTTTGCGTATAATACTGCATACAATGTTGATGTTCGGGTTACTTCTTCTTATGGTAATAATAATTTAAAACTTGTTTCAAATGTATTAACCCTAAAAATGACCCCTTATGTAGTTCCTCCTAAAGTAGTACCTCCTAGTACCAAAGCATTATACCTGGTAGGAAGTGCAACATCTGGTGGATGGGGAAATCCAGTACCAACCCCAGCTCAGCAATTTAAAATGCTTGACTCAGTAACTTATCAGGGTACTTTTTACCTGAATGGTGGACAGCAATATCTGTTATTGCCATTAAATGGCGACTGGACACATAAATATTCTGTTCAGGATAACACGATTAACGGTTTAAGTGCGGGTGGAAGTTTTGGGGCAGATCTGCCTTCTAATTTCCCTGGCCCGGCTACAACGGGTATGTATAAGATTACTGTGGATTTTCAACATGGTTTATTTACGGTGGTGAGTGTTAGCCAGTTTGGGTTATTATATGTTCCGGGTGATTACCAGGGATGGACCCCTGCTACTGCCCCTACTTTAGGTGCGCCTAAAAACGATGGTAATTTTGACGGATATATCAATATCCCTGCGGGTGGAACATACCAGTTGAAATTTACCACCACACCTGATTGGAGCAATGGATTAGGTGATGCAGGTGCTGGAAAACTTAGCTCCAGCGGTGGCAATATACAATTGCCTGGTCCGGGGTATTATAATTTTACTGCCAATACCAAAACGAATACATGGTCTGCTACTGCCACCACCTGGAGTGTTATCGGAAGTTTTGCTGCGAGTGGATGGAGTAATGATATTCCCATGACCTATAATTCATCCAGCAATTCATGGTCGGCGCAGATTACTACTGTTGCCGGTGATCAGTTTAAATTCAGGGCTAATGCCAGTTGGAATATTAACCTGGGTGATGCAGGTGGTTCATTAGTGGGTAGTTTATCTTATGGAGGAAATAATATCGGCGATCCAGCTACCAATGCAGCGGTTCCGGCAGGTAAGCATACGGTAACTATTTTCCTGGGTAATGGTGGGTATTATACATATATGATTCAATAATAAATTGAAATAAGTAAATAAAAAAACGACTTAACCAAGTCGTTTTTTTATTTTACATAGTATTATATCTGTAAATTGATTCTCAGCTTCAAGTTTCTAATGCAACAGTTTAACTAAGTTAAATTGTTGTAATGAATAAATATCAAAGGTTAAGTATCG
>CAIYKV010000192.1 GCA_903926855.1 uncultured Bacteroidota bacterium
ATGAACTTTATTTCTTCGGGTGGTCAATTTACTCCGGCGTGAGGTGGTCAACTTAAATCATCCTTTGCTCGAGCCCTGACTTATCCCAGGGGTGGTCAATTATACCGGCTCTTGCATCTTATTAGGACATCATAAAATTCTCTAAAATCACTCTAATAAGGTATAATATTCTACCTTATTGTACCAAAAATTCTCTAAAATATCTCTAAAAAAAAGAGGAAACCCTTACTAATAAAGGATTTCCTCTGTGATTATGTCGGGAAGACAGGATTCGAACCTGCGACCCCCTGGTCCCAAACCAGGTGCGCTACCGGCCTGCGCTACTTCCCGCCTTCGCTGAAGCTTCGGCGGGTATACCCGCAAAAGCTTTAGTGAAGATATTTTATACAATCGCTCAATGTTAAGCGGTCATCGACCGCCGAAACTTCAGCGAAGAAATGTTATACTATCGCTCAATCCTAAGCGGTCATCGACCGCCGAAGCTTCAGCGAAGAAATGTTATACTATCGCTCAATTCTAAGCGGTCATCGACCGCCGAAGCTTCAGCGAAGGCGGTGAGGGAGGGATTCGAACCCTCGGTACAGTTTAACCCGTACGGCAGTTTAGCAAACTACTGGTTTTAGCCGCTCACCCACCTCACCATTCCTCACTTTTCAGAGAGGGTTGCAAAAATAGGGTGCTGGGTGGGATTTGCCAAAAATTTATGATCAGGATCATTAATTATCAAAGCATAATTAACAATATTTAGTTACTGACATTTATATATGGCTTACATAGCAGCCAATTGTACTTTCTGCGTTAGTTCCATCACATTTTCGCGGAAAATAGAATCGGTGTCCATCAGGTCTTTTACCGTTTGACAGGAGTGTATCACGGTTGTATGATCTCTCCCGCCAAAATGTTCTCCAATGGTTTTCAACGAGTTTTTGGTAAATGCTTTGGCAAGGTACATAGTGATTTGTCTTGCCTGAACAATCTCACGCTTACGCGTTTTCTGAAGTAGTTTATCGTAAGAAACATCAAAATATTCACATACCATTTTCTGAATGGCATCGATTGTAATTTCTTTGCTGCTTGTTTTCACAAAATTACGCAGCACTTTCTTGGCAAGTTCTACATCAATATCTTTCTTATTCAAAGATGATTGAGCCAATAATGAAATTAATGCTCCTTCCAGTTCCCTCACATTGGTATTGATATTATAGGCTACATATTTGACTACTTCCTTAGGCATATCCAAACCATCATTCTTCATTTTCTTTTCCAATATCTCGATACGGGTATCGTAATCGGGTATTTGAAGATCGGCACTTAAGCCCCAGCGAAAACGACTTAATAATCTTTCCTGCATACCATCCAGGTCTTTGGGTGGCTTATCGGAAGTTAATACCAATTGCTTACCGCTTTGGTGTAAGTGATTGAAAATAGCAAAGAATGCATCCTGACTTTTTTCCGCCCTACTGAAGAATTGCACATCATCAATAATCAAAACATCTATCAGCTGATAAAAATGGATAAAATCATTAATTGCATTATTACGGCTATGATCCTGAAACTGGTTGATGAATTTTTCACTGCTCACATATAATACAACTTTACCCGGATGCAGACGCTTTACTTCATTCCCAATCGACTGGGCAAGATGGGTTTTACCCAAACCTACTCCACCATAAATAACCAATGGATTAAAAGAATTTGCACCTGGTTTTTCGGCAACAGTTTTACCGGCACGTCTGGCAACACGATTACAATCTCCTTCCACAAAAGAATCAAAAGTGTACATATGATTGAGCTGTGGGTCGATCTGCATTTTTTTCAGACCTGGAATCACAAAAGGATTCTTCACCGGATTATCAATCACCAACGGGAAATTCATCTCGTTGTTATTATATGTTTTCATGTTGCTGGCTGGAACATCCATGGAACCATTACGACCATTGGTATTACCACTATCCACCATGATACGGTATTCTAATCTTGCTTCTTTACCCAATTCACGTTTCAGCGTTTTCGCCAAAAGGTTAACATAATGCTCCTCCAGGTATTCATAGAAGAATTGACTGGGTACCTGTATTAATAATACATTCCCTTTTAACTCAATTGGGTTAATGGGCTCAAACCATGTTTTGAAATGTTGCCATTCTACAATGTCTTTGATGATGTTTAAACAATTGCTCCAGACTGATTCAGCGTTTTTTGCCATACAAAAAAGAAAAAGTTTATAATGAGTTAGAATATTATTTTATCATGTTCTAAAACCTTCAAGTTATCTTATTTTCTCCACATGTGGATAAGTAATAAAAAATAAATTGGGGCTGCGAATATGTATGTTTTATGTTGAAAAAAAAATTTTTTTTCCCTTGTTTTTTTCCCTATAACTACAGTATGGGCATTTGAGAGATTTTTCTCCCGGGAACCGGGAAAAGAATAATCCAGTCTGCCCAACTGAATTCCTGCCCATCCTACCTGATTTACAACCACATCCCCTCCCCTACGGTTGGTATATTTTCGGGGTTGCTCAAAAAAACGATGCGTATGGGCCCCGATAATCAGGTCCACATCATAGGTTTCCCTGGCCAGAATTTCGTCGCTGATCTTATCATCCTCGTATTTATCGCCCAAATGTGACAGACAAATGATCATATCGCATCCATTTTTGCGCAATATGCCCGCTGTTTCATTAACCGATTGTACAGGAGGCAGATAAACTGTATTTCCATATAAATTGTCAGGAACCAGCCCCTTTAACTCTATACCCACCCCTAAAACGCCAATACGCAAATCTCCTTTTGTAAAAATTTTATAAGGTTGAAACCTTGATTCCATAGCCGTACCCTGAAAACCATAATTACAAACCAGTATCGGAAAATTCGCATACTGCAACTTCGTAGCAAAATTTTCCAAACCGGCATCAAAATCATGATTACCCATTGTAGCCGCATCATAGCCCATCTTTGTCATGGCTTTTATTTCCGGTTCACCTTTATATATATTAAAATATGGGGTGCCCTGAAA
>CAIYKV010000193.1 GCA_903926855.1 uncultured Bacteroidota bacterium
CGCTAGATAAAAAATAACTACCTGAACTACTTTTAATTTCATCAAGTGAAGTTTCGTCAACCTTAATTATTAGATTATTAAAATCTTTCCAATTTGAATTGAAAATATAGGTATGCAAAAGATTTAGTTTTTGATGTTTTGAATTTGTCCATTCAGTTCTAAATAATTCAGTTTGAAGACTTAATCTACCTTGTTCAACAATGTAGTCTTTAATTTTATTATTTATTTCTTTATTGAGAATTACTCTAAATCCACCTGCATTCCTTAGTTGATCAATTGTTCCATTTGCAAATTGTAAAAAGCAATCTTTTGTTTCTAAGAAAACAGCATCATTATATATTTGAAAGGCTTCATGTCTTGTAATATCTTTTTTTGTCAATAAATGACTAATCGCTTCAGAAGTATCTATGAGCATTGTCATATTCTTTATTTTATAATTCATATCAGCAGTATCCAATTGCAAGTCTTTGACCATACTTGCTAAATAATCATGTTCTTTATGGCGTTCAGTTCTGTAGTCTAAATATGATTCCGCCAGGAACCCTGCAAAAACTGCAAGAAACAACATAAAAAATTCAGAGATATATTCTTTCCATTTTTTGGGATGATGCGTGTGGTGATGTACTTCCATAAATTATTATTATAGTTGAAAATAAGATAATGTTCTCAATTCCATCCGTTCACCTCCATTCACCCCTGTTTTCCCTCCAAAAACACAAAACCTGGCCCAAACTTGGCCAGAACTTACCCCAAACAAAAAGGGTCTACGCCTTTGACTGGAAAATCCAGTCTGTGTGACCATGCATTTCCGGTTTTGATTGACCAGGGAAAGTGCTGATTATCAATCCATTTAGTGGTCAGACTTAACCGAATTTTAATGGTCAAGGTCTCCGGATTTTCCATTACATAAATATAGCCCCAATCCCTAGGGCTATATTGTTACAAACCACAGTACCATCAATATATAAACGCTTAAATCTGGGTGCACAGATTCCGTTAATTGCTTCTGCGTCTTGTTGAAGTTACTTCAGACAATTCACTAATCGTAGGTTGTCTGTTGTTGAGCAGCCAGTTATCAAGCTCAGCCTTCTGGAAGAATATCAGTTTTAATGCTGGCTTGTAAAATGGAATTCTGCGAGCCGATGTTAATTTGTAGAGGTAGCTCATTGAGATCCCTGCATACAATGCTGCTTCCCTAAGTGTCAGGATGTCCTTTTGCTGTAACGCTTGCCGGGTGATGAACTCCTTAATCGCTTTCAGTTCTTGTTCAATCATGATAGTACTCATTGCTATCTTGTATTAATGCAGTAGTTGTTTTACAACTGCAACACAAAGGAATGCATATAGAATAGCAATGGGCCTTGAGACCCTTGATCAAGGGCTATTTTGGAGAAGGGGTATTTATGAAGTTGTGTAACCGATCTATAGCCTCAGCTTCTGCATCTGCATTTTTACGGGAAAGGCTATTCTTTATAGATTCAATTCCTATCTTATTAGTAGTTGTACAAGTGAAATTCTTCTGTATAAATACAGCCAAATCCCTTTTAGAGAGTGAAATACTGTTATCTGGGTTTTTGCTATTAATTACCCCACTTTCATATAATGCATTAAAGAATCCACCAACTGCTTCAACCTTTAAGTTTAGCTTGATCTTGAACCCGGCATTTGAGAAGCGCTCATCTCCTAGTTCTTCATTGCTAACAAGTACCAGCTCTTTTAGTCTCTCCAGTTCGGTTTTATAGTAATTAAGCTCACCACTAATTCTTTCTTGAACTTGTTGCTTAATTTGATCTCCCGGTATATGTATACCCGATTCAAAGTCAGTTTCACTTGAAAACGTATAACGAGTAATGATTGAAGGAACAACTGCTATCACCTTCTCTACTTCATTAATATAATGGGATAGTAAATTCTGAGCATCTTCCAGATCACCCGTTAGTATCTCACCATCTTTAACGATATCATTAATTGAGTGAAAGGGGATATAATCATATTTAATGTCCAAGTTGCTATCAAACTGCAAAGCGTGAAGTCGTTGAGCTAACCGATCAAATGAAGCTTTTAGTATTTCGTTGTTACTCATAGCGAAAAGTTTGTTGGGATAAAATTACCGGATACTGACGGGGATCTTTGCTTTTCTTAGCATTTGTTTGCATGTAGTTTCTCTAATTTGTATGCAAATTGTATGCAAATGAAAAAGGGTTCCAACGATTGATTCGCTGAAACCCTTACTGTGATTGTGGGCCCACCAGGGCATGATCCTGGGACCCCCTGATTATGAGGGTTTCTAGTGGTATTCCATACATTTTCATTTATTGATAATCAATAGGATACAAGATTGAAATAGATTTATATTTCTCATATTTCACCTCTTTTAACCCG
>CAIYKV010000194.1 GCA_903926855.1 uncultured Bacteroidota bacterium
GACATCAGGAGTGTAAACAGTAAATGGATCTTTTTCATCTTTTTATTTTTTTTGACTACAATTTACTCGTTAATCTACTTATTTCATTTTATCAATCCACTCTTTTATTAAAGCCAGCCCCTCTTCATGAACGGAAGTCCTGCCAAGTTCCGGCATTCTTTCACCCGGTGCATGGCTTTGCATACGATACCACATAATTGATTCAAAGGCATTGCCTGGCAAGATATCTACCATTCTGCCTCCAGAGCCTTTGCCGGCAGCTACAGGTGTTTTATTGATTCCTAATACGGTGCTATTGGTTTCTGCTTCCGTTAAAAACAATCCGGAGGTTTGGGCCGGGCCTTCTCTTCTATGACAATGACTGCAATTGATAGCCAGGTAAGCACGGGCGCGGTCATTCAAAGTGCCTGAGGATGGATCGTTCCAAACAGCAGTTCTGGGAATGGCTGATTTTTCGGGGAGCTTATGTAAAATCCCCAGTTTCTTCCAATAAACTAATTGATTCATTGTGCCGGTGCTATAATGATAATCTCCATTCAACTGTGAAACCGAAGGACCGATTGGCATTAACTGGTCATTACTGTTATGGCAACCTTTACACTGGTTTTGGTTGGGTATCACGTAACGGATATCCTGCTTAATGCCTTCTTTATTAATAAAAGAGACCATTTTCTCATCCCCTGCAATTTCAAGAAAAGCTTCGTTCTGTTCTTCATTCCATATATAAGTGAGTGCTTTCCAGCCAGAGTTATTTTTAACCAGTAACCTGGTTTCAATGATATTTTTATTGATCCCTGGTTTTCTGTTATCTGCAGAATAATAAAAATTCTTTACCAGTAATGTCCCCTCCGGAAATTCTAAAACACCTGGTGTGGAATAGTTTACGGAACTACCTGCCGGGAGTCTTATAAATCGAAGTTTTTCTGCATAATCAGAAAACAGCGGCGTATTTAAAGCATACGGAATTACTCTTGTTGCCGGTTGTAGCAAAGACAGATTCCCTTTATATATTTTCCATTCTGATAATTTTTCTGGGAATACATTAGGTTTGGCTCCCATGAAGGAACCAGACAAAATAAAACAAAGCAATACAAAAACTGTACAACGAAACATAGATCAATTATTACAGTTGAATGAGTTATCCGCCTTTTCCATGTTTTTGAAACCATGTTCCGCATCCAAGTTGGCTATGGATTGTCCTTTATTATTCACAATACTGATACACTGTCCGGGGATCCATTTCCCCTGCGCATCCAGCATTTGCGGATTACGTATGCCATCATACAGAATATGGGGAACTTCTTCTCCAAATTTCTTTCCAATGATAAAACTCAAAGGATCTTTTCCGACAGGCAACCCATTCTTTCTTTCATATATATTATCGTGAATAGAAATTGCAGAGGGAAAAGGATCATAGTTTTTATCCTTGATCGGTTTCCCGGTAGTAAAATAGCTGATAATGGCAGTACCAGCGCTCTGGTTATTACTAATTGTATTCTTATACACTTCAACACCTTTTGTAGCCAGGATCATTAAACCGGTTCCGCTTGGAACGGCTGCTACGATATTACCCTTAGGAGCAAAATTTTCAAAATTATTATCATGAATTGAATTGTTATACACTTTTACCTGTCCACCTTTTTTCTGAATAAGATCAGGCAGATCAAATACCAAGATACCTCCTGTATTTTCTACCGCTTCATTATTAAACACTTCTGCACGTAAGGAGTTTTCTATTTCTATGCCCGCTACATTGTGATATGCTTTTGAATTTTTAACAATAATATCTTTTGACTGACCAACATAAATACCTGCATCCGAAGCACCAATCGCTATACATTTATCAATTACTATGGTTTCGCATTGAACAGGATACAAGCCATAGCCGCCATTGTCAGGGCCAGGAGCCCCTGTCCATTCAACTTTCACATCATGAAAACTAATCCCTGTTACATGCATTGTTTTAATTGCATCACCTTTGGCATCCTGCACGGTAAACCCTTCCAGTAATATATCACTACCATCGCTAACCCGAATACCTTCTGCCCCATCTGTCTGATTTTTAAAACTCAGGATGGTTTTATCCATTCCTTTTCCCCGGATCGTTATTTTTTTCTTGCCTTCCAGAGAAAGGGTGTTGGTAAGACTGAAATTTCCTTCAGGCAATTCTATGACTGTTCCTGTTTCGGCAAGTATCATCTGTGTCTGGTACTTTTTTTGAAAATCTTTCTGCGCATAATTTGTAAGCGGAAAAAATACAGACATTATTATAGCCGCTATCGACAGGCTGCGAAACAGGTTATTTATTTTATAAAAAAAATACTTCATAGGAGGAATGGTTAAAAAATCATCAGAGAATGTTTGAATGGGGTAAATCCGGTTAAATAAACGGTTGGAGCATCCATTGCAGGCAACGCACCTCTCAACTGAATATTTCTATGTTCAAGTTTACCAGGGCCAAAATGAATGATATCATTACCTGCAGAATAAGTGCCTGCTTTTTCTTTAAATAAAAATGCATCCGCCTTAGTGGGATGAGGATCAACTCCGGAAAAAACGCCACCTTTTCTAAAAATCAATTCCATAGTAACGGGCACTCCTTCTGTTCCCCCGATTTCAATGGTTGCTTCTATTCCATAGTTGGTTTCGGCAATCGTTATCAGTGTTTCGAGATATTGAATATTACTCTGTTTTCGATTTGATTTAGGCATTTTCGCCATATCGCCATCTGGTGGGATCTTATCTTTTGGATAGGGCTGAAAATAAGGGCCCTCTAATTTTTTAGACAGCAGCCATTTATTGCCATTTTCTTGTATACTATCCGATTGAAACTGACCTTTTCCAAAAAAAGAAGTCGCCACCCGCATTGCCTGTAGAACTGCATCTTTTTTATGAAATGTGAGCCATCCGGGATTATTCGATAATATAGTGGTATCCCATTGATCCCTTCGAATGCGGACAACTCCCGAATAAGGAAATGATTTTACGTAATTGACCGGCAAAGGTTTCTCCGTGGGTAATTCTTTCCATAAAGAAGGATCTTCCAAGAGGTAATTTAGTATATCGACCAGTTTATGAAAAGAGGTTGTTTCTATCAAACGACAAATAGCGGCGAATTGACCATCCTTATCCATCAAAGCCATATATCGACAGGCATAATAATAGTTTTCCATGGTGCCTATCTGTCCTTTATCCTGCCGGTTGGATGCTTCGGTAACTACTTCTCCATTAGGATGCAGATAGTATCGCATCATTAGAAGATTTTTTCTTACCGGTTCATACAGTTCTGGTTTATGTAACCCTTTCGCAACTGTGATCAATACCCTGTCTATCACTGCTGAATAACCGTATGTGCTTTTCTCAGTATATTGACCATCCGGGTCAAGATCAATATGTTCACCTAACCATTCATTTACTCTGTTAATATATCGTGTATCAGGCCATTTCTCATTCAGCTTGGTAAGTGCTGCACAAACCACCCATCGGTGATTGGGTGTATGAATACCTCCTGTAATCAGTGCTTCTCCTGCATTTTGCAAAAACAATTTAAAAGGAACCAGGGTTTCCGCCATGCCTTTGATTTCAGTATTTTCAAGGAGTATATATGACTGAACCAATCTTTTTACCATGAAGGCGGTATCCGGAGTAGAATGAAAATTGGTATCTACCAGATCAATGGTTCCATCTTCATGCTGCATTTTCAAGAGTCCTTTTAAAGCAAGTTCTATTTCCTGCAGGAGGTTCTTTGATTGGTAGTAAACAGATTCCTGACAGGAAATAGCGCCACAGGCTCTGTTAATAAAAGCGCAGGTGCTATGCGGATTGGGAATACCCAGATCAGACATATAAGCACCAAAATATTTATGGCCGATCTCGGTGATTTTATTTGTTGCCAGCTGTTTCACATCTGCATCATTCCACTGAATCAATTTGACCAGCCATTCAGGTTTCGCAACCGGAACCGGGTACTTATGCAATGAGAGTGCAGCGCTACCTAATAAAGGAATGGCACATAAAGAGGAAGCACTAAGAGAAACAAATTTTCTTCTTTCCATCCTTATCTTTTTATATACAAAATTGATTGCCCATGCTGGTTTCTATTTTCTGATTCCTATGTATTGTTCATATGCTAGGCCGAACATGATGAAAGAGCCATAGCCAAAGCCGGTTCCTTCTATAACAGGTCGGGTTAGATAATAATTTTCATCCCCAATACAGGTGCCTCCTGAAATACGTGCAGGGATCAGGTATCCGTTACCTGCATCTCTGATACTAAGCGCTCTTAGGCCTTTATATGACTGGTCTACAAGTGGTTTATATTTTTTCTTATCGAGTATTTTCATTTGTAGCCCCATAGTTATCGCATATGAAAACATTGCGGTACAGGAACTCTCTTTAAAATTTTTAGGGTTTTCCGGTAGGGTTACCAATTGGAACCAATGACCCGTACCAGTATCTTGCCATGGAGCAACTTTGCTGATATAATTTTGGAATGCTTTTTCCAATAACTTCCAATATTTTGATTTGTGGGAAACCGTATTCAATGCATCAGCCAGCGCCATGCCTATCCATGCATTCCCCCTGGCCCAAATCTGGGTGCTCTTTCGGGTATTTTTATCCGGCCAGCCTACGATACTGCATCCATCATTATAATCGGTATTATCTGCATCCCATCCATGCACCCATAATCCTGTTTTTTCATCCGTCAGTTTTTCATTGTGCGCAGTAAATTGTAATACAAAATCTGCGATATACTTTTCATCACCCGTTAACCGATACATTTCAAGAAGAAACATGCTTAGCATATATACTGTATCATCCCATAATTCGATTGTTTCTGCTCTGTGAGAAACACCTCCATTGGGTGCTCTGGGTATTTTGAGGTAATCTGCATAGATTTCATTGCTTTTGTCGAGAAATTTTTTATCTCCGGTTATCCTTGCCAGAAAAGCCATTCCATGCCCAGATGCAATTGCATTGGGATGTTTTCCATTTGCCACTGTATAGGTTGACTCCATCGCTTTTTGGATGTATTCGAGATAGATTTTTTTCTCTGGCGCTGATTTACTGTTGAAGAGATGTATCAGTGAATTCAGGAAAGTCGCTTGCCCCCAATCCCATTTATATTTTTCCGCAGGCATAAATACTTGTCTACCCTGCCGTTCAACGGAATCAACCCAGGATTGTGAATCCGCTGCAAATGAGATAAACAAGGATATACATACAACACTTGTGTGAAGACGAAGTTTCATGGCAGTTTTTTTTCTATTACCATTGATTTACCCAATGGTAATCACAATCGCTATTTTGTTTGGTGTCAGAAAGGTAAAACGATTTAGTAATACATTCCCATAACCTGTCAAGTCTTTTTTGCGAAATCGTTTTCGCTATTCAAAATCCGGATTCTTCCTATTTTGCTAGTCCCCAGCTATTGGCTTCTATCGGTGGAATAGGTAAAGGGATTATTTCAAAGGAGATGGGTTTGACACCTGTATAAAGAATGGCTTCCTCACCTTTTCTGAGGTATAGTTTACATTTCCCATTCTGCATCTTTTCCACCCTTGCAGTAGCCGACCCTGCAATATGAATATCTCCCGCTAAATCGGATTGAATAATACAAGGTTCACCAGCTAAGCTTTTCACAGAAATAAAGCTGGTTTTTCCATTTTTCCGAACTGCACTTACCAGAAATCCGCCTTCGGTTTTAAGTTGGTAAAAACTGGCATCCTTCCACGGTTCTGGCATAGCCGGGAAAATTCGGATGGTACCACCCCAGCTTTGCAAAAGCATATCCAGCATACAACGGGAGGCCGAAATGGGTGATTCAAATGTTGGGTTTTCTCTTTCGCTATAAAATGTATTCTGTGTTAAGGTAGGAATTCTGGCTAGTGAAGGCGGCACACCAAACCGAGGAAGTATTTCGAGGGAACGATTCAACCATTTGAGTGCGCTATCCCCTTCTCCCAAAGCTGCCCAAAGAGAGGAAGCCCCTGAGAATTTATAAATACAGTTATCTCCATCCAAATCCGTATAATGTTGAATAGATTTATGCATAAGGGGAATACGTTCAGGTGAATTTTCGATATTCATTTCATATAAAGGGAATATTGAAAACAGGTGACTATAATGACGATGTGGCTTTGCAAAAGGAACATCTTTTCCGACCATGATTCCGTTTTCATTCGTTTGATAGTCAGCCATTTTAGAAAGTGTTTCTTTCCACTTTGGTAATAATGTATCCTTGATATTTAATCGGGTGGTTATATCTATCAGTGTTTGAAAACCCCATCTTGCTAAAGCTATATTGAGACTTGTTTCCCTGGCATTGCCATATTCATCAGAATAGGTATAGGGAATATGATATCGTCCATCTTCTCCTTTGTACAGAATGCGGAGATATACATTAAACGCTCTTCGCATGAGTGGAAACACTTTTACCCTTAATTCTTCATCATCCATAGAACGGCGGTTATACAAATAATACATCTGCATAAGCCAGGGTAACACAATAATATTTAATTCCTTACCATTTTGCGGGTCATCTGATAGAAATAATGGGTTATACAAGTCGTCATACCCAACAGGATTCCTGATACCTGCGCAATCATTTTGGAATTCAGGGGGTACATTTTGAATGAGTTGATCGGTATGTCTGTCTAGCAGCCGGAATAAATTTTCTTCGAGATCGGAATGATTGGTTATTCCGAGTGTATAATACGTAAGCTGAACATTCAAATTCATCCAAAGCAAAGGCCATGAAGTAGGCTTAAACCAGGGCCCCAGCAAATCAATAACCGGTTTATCAGGATGAGTTGCGCTTGCCAGTTTGTAGAGCTGTATCCAGTAAAAACTTTCGAGACGCCCATTGGGGATAGAGATGAAACTTGCGGGGTAAAAATTGTGCCACCAATTTCGGTGTTGCTTCTCCAATTCAATTGTCGATTTTCTTTGCCCGGCTTTGATTGTTGCCAATGCATCTATCGCTGAACCGGAACCTGGTTTTCTATATTTTCCCCAGCGGTTGGCAACTGTAACTAAAACTGTTCTGGAGTTATCCATATTTTTTTGTTCACTCCATGCTGTTGCATAATCATCGCCCATTAAAAGGGGTTGCGTAATAATTTCAATACCCTCATTATTAGATATTTGAAATAGGGGATTCTGCTGATAAGGCACATTCAATTCTAATCCCATTGC
>CAIYKV010000195.1 GCA_903926855.1 uncultured Bacteroidota bacterium
TTAGCGAGCCGTAGAGCGAAAGGCCGCAAGAAACTGACTGTTTCCAGCGAGAAAGGATTAAAATAAATATCCATCCCCCTTTATTAGGGGGCATACAAAAATATAGCCTCATCTTTTGATGAGGCTTTTTTAGTTTCGCATCAGAATGGCAGCCAAATACACTTATCATAAAACAGAAAAATTGAAAAGCAGGAAGCTGATCGATGGTTTATTTACCGGCGGTAAGTCGTTTTCTGTTTTCCCGATAAAAGTTTTTTATATGTTTTTACCGGATGCAACTACTCAGCCAGTGCAGGCCGGAGTTGGTGTAAGTGCCAGAAATTTTCGCAAAGCCGTTGATCGAAATCGGATTAAAAGATTATTGAGAGAATGTTACCGGCTCAATAAACTGTCTTTGCATGAAAGGATTCAACAATCCAATAAACCCATTGCCGTATTTTTTTTATATACGGGGAAAGAGTTGCCTGAGTATGCATTGCTTGATGAAAAAATGAAAGTAGTTATCACTAAACTGGAATCATTACTTGTCTGAAAGAGAACCCATACAAAAAACTTCCCGCAGTATTTTGAATTGGATCGCCATTTTCATCAGCTATCCTTTTATTTTACTGATCAGAATTTATCAATACGTAATTTCTCCGGCTATCGGACCCAAATGCCGCTACACGCCAACCTGTTCACAGTATGCAGTGCAGGCTTTACAAAAACATGGTTTATTCAAAGGCGGATGGCTGGCTATTAAGAGGATTAGCAGTTGCAGACCCGGCGGTGGACATGGCTATGATCCTGTACCATGATCAGCCTTTGTTGGGTGCCTGACCAACAATTGTAATCAATCAGAATTTTTTTGGAGTAGCCAATACTTCTAATTTCTCAATGGTTTCACGAATCTCTTTAATACTGTAAAACCGATATACCTCCGGCGATTTCCCATCAACGGTTTCAGCAGAAGTCATTTTATGATAAGGACCAACAATCATTGCCTGTAAATTATTCGTTACCCATGCAGCGTGGTTAGGCAGGATATAAAAATTTCTATTGGCTGGTGTTACATTTTTCCCTTCTGATAATAATTGTAATGAGTCAATTTGCTTCTTTAGATAATCCTGCGTCATCACTTTTTGTTCATGTGGTGCTGAATAGTTCTGATAGCTGCCTATAATCGTATCATTTTTTACGTTCACTATATAGAGACCATTTTGTAAAAGCTGAACCGTTGCTTCCCCTGCAGGAGTAGATAGTTTAAAAACAATTTTATCACCACTTACCATGGCTTCTTTTTCTTCATGTCCGCCACCGTCACCCGCCTTAATGGTTTTTAGATCAGTGTTGATCTCTGCAGGGCCTTTACTCAGTACAACAATTTTTTTATCGCCACCGCAGGCAACTAAAAAAATGCAGATCACAATTGTGGTAATCAGTTGTTTCATATATAAACGGTTCCAGAAATGAATAAAAGTATATGGCCGTTGGTCACTTACTATTCTTAGGCTAATATAGGCCAAAAAAATCCCGCTATACCAGCGGGATTGTATTATTAATTAGCTATTTTCTATTTAGCAGCAGCAAAACGCTCAGCTACTTTGCTCCAGTTTACCACCTGCCAGAAAGCAGCCAGATAATCGGCGCGTTTATTCTGGTATTTCAGGTAATAAGCATGTTCCCAAACATCAACACCTAAAATAGGGGTACCTTTTACTTCGGCAACGTCCATTAAAGGATTATCCTGGTTAGGAGTAGAAGATACTTCGAGTTTACCATCTTTCACCAGTAACCAAGCCCAGCCACTTCCAAAACGAGTCATACCCGCTGCAGCAAATTTCTCTTTAAATACATCAAATGATCCAAATGCAGCAGTAATCGCATCAGCCAAAGCACCTGTAGGAGTTCCACCTGCATTGGGTGCCATACTTTCCCAGAAAAAACTATGGTTCCAGTGACCGCCGCCATTATTGCGAACTGCCGGACTAATAGTACCTGCTACAGCTACCAGTTGCTCCAAA
>CAIYKV010000196.1 GCA_903926855.1 uncultured Bacteroidota bacterium
ATCCCATTTTTTCATTCTTACTCTGTTACGTTAGTTATTATTTTGTAATGTTAACTAATTATTACAAAATTGTAAAGTTATTGGGTTATAAAAAACAGCAAACTTACGCAATTTATACACAGTTTTTACCATCTTGAAGATTAACAGGTTAATTTACATTGAATTATTGTCAAAATCGTAAATATGGTTTCGAGGTTTTTTTATCTTTTGATATTTTTTTTATTGTTATCTGTTGGCCTGTTCTCGCAATCTGATACCACAAAATCAAGACAAATACTCGTATTTCCCATCATCACCAAGTCAATTGAAACCGGCTGGTCATTTGGTTCTATGGCTGCCATGATATTTCGTCTCTCGCCTAAAGATACTGTTTCGCGCACATCTAACCTCGAAATTCTTGGTCTCTATTCTACCAAAAAGCAATTGGTAACCGTAGTCAATGGTACCCAATACTTTGACAAGGAAAAATACATTCTTTCCGAACAGGTTTCTTTTAGTTCTTATCCGGATAAATTCTGGGGTCTGGGGCAGAAAAGCCCGGATACTGCCATTGAAGCCTATAAATTTGATCAATACTATGTTTACGCCCATTTATTACGAAAAGTAGCTGATCATTTGTTTGTGGGTGTTTTGTATGAGCGTCAGGAAGTATGGGATATAGACTATACAGCAGGTGGAATTTTCGACAAAGAAAATATACTGGGCAGAAAAGGATATATAGTGGATGGGGTAGGTGCCAGTTTTACCTATGATACCCGAAACAATGCTTTTTCACCCGATCGGGGCTTTTTTGGCCAGATCTATTTTAACCATTTCGATAAATTTTGGGGGTCTGATTATAACTATAATAACCTCTTTATTGATCTCAGAAAATACCTTCCTTTACCTAATCACCAGGTGTTAGCTCTACAGTTATTCAGTTTTTATAACAGTGGAGAAGTTCCTTTAAGAAGTCTGGCGGCTTTCGGTGGCGCCTCCAGAATGCGGGGATATTATGAAGGGAGATACAAGGATTTGCAACAAATGGTATTCCAGACAGAATACCGATTTCCGATTTATAAACGATTAAAAGGCGTGGCTTTTGGCGGGGCGGGAAGTGTGGCAAACCATTTTTCAGACTATTCCATTCCTCAACTCAAATATTCATTTGGTGGTGGATTACGTTTCGCATTAAGTGAAAAGGAGAGACTCAACCTAAGGCTTGATTATGGTGTTGGTCAGGCAGGGAACAGCGGTTTCTATATTCAATTGGGAGAAGCGTTTTAATACTTCGCCAGTTTCCGGCCAGCCAGATAGATCAGGTAAGTAAATAGGATAGCAGCACAGACATCTATGGTATAATGTACGTGTTGTATCAGCACGAGAACAGCAATCACGATGGTGGATAGAAGCGCAACCCATTTTTCCAGTCGGCGGGTAAGACTTAAAAAGATCAGGAACTGGATAGACGTATGACCGGAGAAAAACAGGTCTTTGGTAATAAATACATCCGTTCCCCCATACACAAGACTACTAAAGGGATCTTTCAAAGGGATTAAATTTCCGGGCGGCTCAAATGGAAAAATAACAATGGTTAGCATCCTTATCAGAAAAAGCAGATCGATCGATATTAAAAACACGATAAAAATAGCGGGATCCTGCAAGGCCCGATAGATC
>CAIYKV010000197.1 GCA_903926855.1 uncultured Bacteroidota bacterium
ATTATTTTATTAATTTCTTATATTACTTAAAATGCCAAAATTGTCTTATTACAGAAAACTATTTTTTATCCACTTGCTTCTCCTTTGGGGTTGTACGTTGACCATGGCTCAGGGGAAATCTGCATTTCCTGAAAAAACGATTGATATCAATAACCCACAAAATAAAACCCTGATCAGAATTGTTATGCCCCCTAACTACCCTAAAAGCAAGGGCATGAAAACGCTTTTGTTATTTTATGCTCTGCCAAACGGGAACAGCATTGAATGGACTATGGGTAAAAAGATGGGTAAGGATGATGACTGGCATTTTGATATTCAGCAGATTGCCGCCCAGACCAGGTATCTCAGGGAACTGATCAAAAACCGGGACCTGGTGCTTGTGTACCTCTCCAATCAGCAAAAAAGCTGGCCAGCCTGGAAAAAGCAACAACCGGGCGCCCCGGCCGAGATTAAAAGAATTGTGGATTCGATTTCAGGGATGTTTGCGGCCACAAAACCTGAGATAGTGCTGGATAGTCATAGCGGAGGTGGAAGCTTTATTTTCGGTTACCTAGATGCAGTAAAGTCAATTCCTGCTTCTATTCAAAGAATCGCATTTATTGATAGTGACTATGGTTATGAAGATTCCCTGTATACTTCCAAACTTATCAACTGGTTAAGGGAGTCCAGAAAACATGCTTTATATGTTTTGGCTTATAACGACAGTGTAGTTATTTATAATGGCAAACCGCTGGTAAGTGCTACGGGGGGAACCTGGTATCGTAGCCAGTTATTACAGCGTAAATTGGGAGTCGCCTTTTCTTTTCAGAAGAAGGAAGACACTGCTTTTATTCAATACCATGCATTACACAAAAACGTTGCTATTCTTTTAAAAACCAACCCGGGGGGCGTTATTTATCATACTGAACAGGTTGCCAGAAACGGCTTTATTCATACCATTATCGGAGGAACCCGATATGAGAAAAAAGCGGGTTATCTGTATTGGGGACCAAGAGTATATACTCCGTTTATTGATGGATATTGAATTTTGCGGTTTTTTCATCCCCTGTTATGTCTCCCGCAGTTCTTATCTGAACCTGGATATTGGATATCCATTCGCTACAGCCTTTAGATAAAAGATACTCATTTACATGTTGAATAACTGCCATTACTTCTTCATAAGTACCTTCCAGTACTGTTGCGAAAGGCCCTACTTCATGCTTTATCCCTGATTGCTGGATGACAGCAATGGCTTCATCCACCCATTCATAGGGATGTTTATCCGTTACAATAGGCAGAATTTGAATGGAGGCATTTACCAGGTAATTGTGCATAGCTTTATAATTCGATAACTTCAACCACTGCATTTAAATTAATAGCGCCATGAATATGGGGGAACACTTCGTTAATGGAGCCTGCCAGTTCAAAAATCAGGGGACGCTCTACTTTACTCTTTTCAATTTTCAATTTGAGCAAACCTGATTGGCCTTTGTAATATCTTTCCAGCACTCCGGCTACTTGTTGTTCGGCACTGCAATGTATAAAGCCTTCCGTAGCAAGGGTGGGCGATTCATATTGCCCCTTTGCTATTGCCTCATCCCACAAATTGAGGGTAGTTATATGATATATATAATCTGAATCCATAAAGAACATTTTTATTTGATGAATCATCTTTTTTTGAGTTCCGGCTTGACCGGGATTTCTAAAAAAGGTAATTAATTTACTTTTGTTGAAAAATTATTGCCATACCGGTTTTATTTTCTGTGCAAGCATCATCAGATCAACCAGCACTATGGCTGTTACTGCCTCTAAAACAACTGGTACCCGTAAGGCAATACACAGGTCATGACGTCCTTTTACTGAAAATGTTTCTATTTCATGTGTATCCCAATTCCAGGTTTGTTGCTCTTTTGGCGTTGAAGAAGTGGGCTTAATGGCTATTCTGAAAACTAGGTCATTTCCATTCGTAATTCCACCCACTACCCCACCCGCATGGTTAGTACGGGTTTTTCCTGTTTCATCTTCAATCGGATCATTATGTGCTACCCCAAACATTCTTGCGGCAGCGAAGCCGGTTCCAAATTCAATTGCCCGTACTGCCGGAATGGCAAAAACAGCGTGACTGATTACTGACTCAACCGAATCAAAAAAGTGCTCACCTAAACCAACTGGCAGCCCCTTAGCAATACATTCTACAATTCCACCAACACTATCTTTTTCATCAATTGCCTTTTGTAAACCTTTTTCCAGGTCGGTCTCTCCACCAATTTCCAAAATAGTTGACTCTATCCTTATTCCGGCAAGTAATTTCTTGGCAATTACACCTGCTGCCACAAGACAAACGGTTAATCGCCCGCTAAAATGTCCCCCTCCCCTATAATCCTCAAATCCTCCATATCTGGCATGTGCTGTAAAATCGGCATGGCCCGGACGAGGAACAGATCTTTGTTTTGCATAATCATCGCTGCGGGTATTCTTATTTTCAAAAATGATGGTAATGGGCGCACCAGTCGTATACCCGTTAAATATCCCGGATTTGAAAATAGGCAAATCATCTTCTTTGCGGGGAGTGGTTCCTTTTTGCAGCCCCCCTTTTCTCCTTTCTATATCTATGAGAAAATCTTCTACTTCTAAGTGAAGACCCGCCGGACAGCCATCAATGGTAAGTCCAACGCAATCGCCATGCGATTCGCCAAAAATATGTACCCGGAATATGCGTCCAAAACTGTTCACGCTATTTTATTTTATACATTAACCAATGCCCCTAATTGTTTGAGGTGGCTATAGAAATCAGGATATGATTTATTGATTGCTTCTGCTTCCTCAATCAACACTTCTTCTTTTGCGCCTAAGGCTGCTACAGCACAAGCCATTGCAATCCTGTGATCGTGATGAGAATGCACTTTTGCCCCCTTTATTGCTACTCCCCCTTTTACCATCATCAAGTCATCCTGCAGCAAAATTTCAACCCCTAATTTAGCAAACTCCTGCTGCAAGGTAAGCGAACGGTTGCTTTCTTTATGCGTAAGCCTGTTTACACCTTCAATTACAGTAATGCCATTACAGTAGGAAGCCAGTGCTACTAAAGGTGGAAAAAGATCGGGGCAATCGGTCGCATTAAAATGAAATGCTTTCATCGGTAACCTTGAAACTGTTATTTCGGTGGTTTGAACAGAAATATTGCAGCCAGAATCCATCAGTGCATGTAAAATAGCTTTATCGGCCTGCGTGGATTCAATGTCTAATCCTTTTACCGTAACCGGTCCCGAAATTGCACCGGCAACCAGTAAAAAGGCTGCCCCGCTCCAATCACCTTCAATGAGGTAGTTACGGGTTGCGGGTTGTGGATTGTGGGTTTGACGGATGAAAGTGAACGCTTGATAATTTTTGTTTTCAACCTCCCATCCGAAATATTTCATTACTTGTAGTGTCAGGTCTATATAGGGTTTACTTTTCAGGTCATTCACTGAAATAGTAACCTGATCGGCTCCTGCCGCAGCAAAAGACATTAACAGGCCTGTTAAGAACTGAGAACTTAATGATCCGTCAACTTCAATATTGGCTGGCTGTAACGGCCCATGAATGTTCAGTGGAAGTTTCCCATTATTTGATTTTGTTTGAACAGACAGTTTAGGCAAAATGCTATCAAAAAAATCCATGGGTCTTGTTAGCAGACTACCGGTTCCATTCAATGTCAGCGGATAACTGCTTAGTGCCGCGATAGGCGTGAACATCCTGATACCCAAGCCGCTTTCTCCACAATTGATTTCATTATATATCGGTTGAACGCCATTGGAGGTTACTAATAAGTTCCCATTTTCAAACTTACTGATCTTTGCCCCTAGTTTCTGAATTACATCTAGGGCCGCCAGGTCATCATTACTGTTACCCGGATTGATAAGTGTGGTTTGACCTTTTGCCAACAAAGCCGCCGCACAAGCTCTTTGCATACTGCTTTTACTGGCTGCTGCCACAATATTTCCTGTAACCCGGGAAGGTTGTATACCTGCAATCATATAATTATCGGAAGAAGTATTTTAAATTTTGGAAAGGATTTCCTGCAAAAAATCAAAAGATAAGGGCTGGATACCTGCTTTTCCGATACGCTCAAGGAGGATATATTGAATACCCTTACTATCCTTTTTCTTATCCATCCGCAGGATCTTAAACGCCTTTCTGGTATTGAACTTTGCAAATGTGGGTAGTCCATATTTTGACAAAAGAGATACCAATTGTTCGGTATCTGCAAAACCATTGATCTGCTGCGAAAGAATAGCGGCATAGGTCATGCCAATACTGATGGCCTGTCCATGACTCAATTCATACATATTTTCAATAGCATGTCCAAGTGTATGACCAAAATTCAGCAGTTTTCTTTCACCCTGTTCAAACTCATCACTGATTACCACTTTGGTTTTAATCAGTACATTTTGTTCAATGAGTGAAGTGAGTAATTGCTTATTTCTCTGAAACTGTGCAATGGAATGTTGTTGCAACCATTTGAACATTTTGGCATCTTTGATACTGGCATGTTTAATAATTTCCGCAAACCCGTTTTGCCATTCTGCTTTCGGCAATGATTTTAAAAAGGAAATATCATACAGCAAAAAAGAGGGTTGCCTGATCAAACCCACCATATTCTTATAAACACCCACATCAATCCCATTTTTTCCTCCAATTGAAGCATCCACCATCGCCAGCAATGAAGTAGGTACAAAACCAAATTTGATCCCCCGCATATAAATACCCGCCACATACCCAGTAATATCTGTAATAACACCGCCACCTACACCAATCAGCATCGTTTTCCTATCCGCTCCCAACGCAATCAATTGATCAATGACCACATCCACGGTTTGCTGAACCTTATATTGCTCTCCTGGTTTTAATACAATGGTATTCCAGCCTTTGAATTTGTTTTTATGCTTGCCAAAAACATTTTCATCAGTAATGATTACTGCTTTTTCACGTGTGGTTAGTTTCTCCAGTTGAGCGAATTCCGCATCAAACAGATAGGTAACGGTAGTATTGGAAAATGTAAAGTTTCGTTTTTTCATTTTCAGCAGTATGCCAATTACTTATTCATAATCTTATTCTGGTGATTGATACTTTCCATGTGAACCGCATCAAAGTATTTAGTCACGAACTCTTTACTAAGTCCAAATTTTTCACCTTTTGCAAATGCCCTTTCCAGAATGGAATTCCATCGATTGGTTTGCAGGATGGTGATATTATTTTCTTTCTTATACTGACCAATATGTTCAGCCACTTTCATACGCTGGCTTAATATCTGCATCAATTCATCATCCAGGTTATTGATCTGTTGACGTAATTTTTCCAGTGCGGCATGGTATTCAGGAGAAGCAATATCTTCTTTTCTCCAACGTATACCGGCAATCAGTTCACCCAATCTTTCCGGAGTAATCTGTTGTTTGGCATCGCTCCAGGCATTATCAGGATCAATATGACTCTCTATGATCAATCCATCAAAATCAAGATCTATGGCAGTTTGTGCAACTTCTGCCAGAATATCTCTTCGGCCACAAATATGCGAAGGGTCATTAATCAGTAATAATTCCGGATACCGACGCTTCATTTCAATCGCCAGGTGCCACATAGGCGCATTCCGGTATTCTGTGTTACCATAAGAACTAAATCCGCGATGAATCAATCCAATATTCTTAATACCTGCTTTGGCTACACGCTCCATAGCTCCAATCCAGAGTTCCAGATCGGGGTTAATCGGGTTTTTAATCAGTACGGGTTTATCCACTCCACGTAAAGCATCTGCCACTTCCTGAACACTAAACGGATTCACCGTTGTACGTGCACCGATCCAAAGAACATCCACATCAAAATGAAGTGCATCTTCTACCTGTTTACCGGTAGCTACTTCCACGGCTACTGGCAATCCGGATTCTTTTCTTGCCTGCTGTAACCATGGCAAACCTTTTGTGCCAATCCCTTCAAAACTTCCGGGACGGGTTCTGGGTTTCCAGATACCGGCACGCAGAATATCTACTTTACCTGTAGCAGCCAAACGGTTAGCCGTTTGTACAACCTGCTCTTCAGTTTCGGCACTACAAGGACCTGAAATGATCAGTGGGCGCTTCTTTAATAATGTTTCCACGGGTGTTACTTGTTCCATAGCCTGTTCCATAACGCAACTATTATTTGTATTTAAATGTGTATTCTTTATCTGGATTATCAAAAAATTCCTGTTTTAGACTAACCCAAAACAAGTTTATTCAATACCCTTTTATGCCCCTCTTCTGGGTCCTCCGCTATCTGCATCATTCATACGAATACTTCTTCCTTTATATTTTTTTCCGTCCAATGAACGGATCATTTGTTGTGCAGCACCTCTTTCAATTTCGATCCAACTATTCATATCCTTCATATCAATCTTACCCAATACTTCCTTTTTCAAATCACTCATATCCAATATGAATTGCAGGAAGCTGGCTTTGAAAAAACCATCTTTGGTACCAAGGTTTACAAACAATCGGCTATATCCACCTCCTCGGGTATATTCTTTTCTGCTATCACCTCTACCTCTGTCAGATGATCTTTCTTCTCTCCTGCCTGAATCGCTTCTTTCATTGGTATCTCTTCGGCTGCGTTCTCTCAGGTTCAGGTCTTCGGCGTTTTCATAGTATTTCAAAAACCGGTCGAATTCCATTGCAGCAACCCGTTTCAATACATCTTCCTTACTTACATCTGCAAATTTTTCTGCTAAAAGGGGTACATAAGTTTCATAATCACCATGACTGATATCAGCAGATAATAATTTATCCATGAAATGAAAGAACTGCTTTCTGCATACATCCTTTCCGCTTGGGATATCCATTTTGTGAAACTGCGAATTATTGATCCGTTCAATTTGCTTGAACTTGTACATTTCTTTCGCATGCACAATAGAAATACAAATACCCAGGTTTCCTGCCCTTCCTGTACGACCGCTTCTATGAGTATATATTTCAACATCATCCGGTAATTCGTAATTGATTACATGGGTAATGCCCACCACATCAATTCCTCTTGCTGCCACATCGGTTGCAATCAATAACTGCAGGCTCTTGTCACGAAATTGCCCCATTACTTTATCGCGCTGTCCCTGTGTAAGATCTCCATGCAATGCATCAATATCATATCCTTCCCTGGTTAACCGCTCAGAAATTTCCTGTGCATCCAATTTGGTACGGGTAAAAATGATTCCATAAATACCCGGATTAAAATCAATAATCCTTTTTAAGGTTTCATAGCGATGTTGTGCTGTGGTAACATAATATTGGTGATCAATACTTTTGTTGGCGGTATTCATTTTACCAACCGTTACTTCTTTAGGATCTTTCATGTACCGCTTGCTCACTTTACGAATTTCGGGTGGCATGGTCGCACTAAATAACCAGGTACTTTCTCTTTGCGGTGTATTCTTCAGGATAAATTCAATATCATCCTGGAATCCCATGTTCAGCATTTCATCTGCTTCATCCAATACCACATATTTGATCTGTTCAAGATTAATCGCCTTTCTTTCAATAAGATCGATTAACCTGCCCGGTGTGGCCACTACAATCTGTACGCCTCTTTTCAGATCACGTATCTGTAGACCGATAGAAGCACCTCCATACACAGCCACCACAGAAACACCAGTCATGTATTTTTTAAAGAGCTCTATTTCTTTTACGATTTGCAGGCAAAGCTCCCTTGTTGGGCAAACTACCAGGGCCTGGGGATACCGGGCTGCTGCATCAATAATATGTAACAGGGGTAAACCAAATGCTGCTGTTTTTCCGGTTCCTGTTTGTGCAAGACCGATAAAGTCCTGCGTGCCACTAAGCAATAATGGTATTGCCTGTTCCTGTATTGCGGTTGGGTTCACATAGCCCAACTCATCCGTTGCCTGAATCAATCTGGCATCAATTCCCAACGCTTCAAATGTCGTCATGTAATAAAAAATTTGCGCAAAGGTACTTTTTATATGCCTCTTTGCGAGTTTTTTGTTTCAAAATCAATACCAGCAAGGGTTTTCACCTGTTGGTTCTTGTTTTAGTGTGTATTGCTGCGATCACCTGCCATTTGTTCAATTCCAATCATACATACCAATCCATTCATCAAACATTCCCTTCCTTTTCTATTTAAGAATTCTTTTAATTCCGTTTGCATTACCAATCAATTCCTCCAGATAAGCATAATTCTCCTTTTCAAGACAGGATTTGAATTTGCGAAGCTGGGCAATATGCTCGTTCAGCACATCCAGTATATTTTCTTTGTTCTGCATAAAAATAGGCACCCACATAGCCGGGTTACTTTTAGCCAGTCGAACCGTGCTTTCAAAACCACCGCTTGCCAGTTCAAAAATGGCATCTTCCTCTTTTTCCTTTTCCAATACGGTATTGGCAAGTGCAAAAGAAGTGATATGTGAAATATGACTCACATACGCCACATGCACATCATGGTCTTTTGCATTCATATACACCAGGTGCATTCCCAGAGTTTCATACAATTTTTCTACCAATGCCAACGCATCAGGGTCAGAATCATCCTGATTACAGATAACTGCTGCTTTATCTGTAAATGCGCCACTTATGGCTGAAGAAGGACCGCTAAATTCAGTACCCCACATAGGGTGAGAGGCAACAAATCTGCCTCGCTTATGATGTTGGGCAATCAGGTTAATGACACCTTCTTTAGTAGAGCCTACATCCATCAATACCTGTTTTTGCACACGATCCAGGATAACAGGTAATAGCTGTTCAGCGATATTTACCGGAACGGCAAGGATTACCAGATCTGATGTATCCACTGCTTCTTCCAATGGCATAATTTCATCTATTAAGCCCAACTCAAGTGCTTTGACAATGTGATCAGGGTTTGCATCTACCCCTATCACGTGTTCGGCAAATCCTTGCTCTTTTAAAGTAAGGGCCATTGATCCACCAATTAACCCTATCCCAATCACAGTAACTTTCATAGAATGATTTTATTCGTGATTTTAATTCATTGCTTTGATTCTGCTGATCGCTTCTTCAAAACGGTCGATACTTCCACATAAACTTACCCTGATATATCCATTCCCTGCTTTTCCAAAAATACCTCCTGGAGTAATAAATACGTTTGCGTCATATAATACCCTATCACTTAACGCAAAACCATCCTTATAACCCTCCGGTATTTTTGCCCAAACAAACATACCTACCTGCTTTTCTGAAAAACTACAGTCCAACAAGTTTAATAATTCAAATACTTTCACTCTTCTTGCTGAATAGACTGCATTAATAGATGTATACCATTCCTTACCCAATTCCAACGCTTTGGCCGCAGCCAGTTGAACAGGCAGGAACATCCCGCTGTCCATATTACTTTTAAATCTCAATATTTCGTCAATCCTTTCTTTCGCACCACATAGCATACCTATACGCCATCCCGCCATATTCTGGCTCTTACTTAAAGAATTTAATTCTATTACTACCTCTTTTGCACTTTCTGTAGACAATAAACTGGAAGGTGTTTGGTTCAGTATAAAACTATATGGATTATCATGACAAATCAGGATATTATGTTTTATTCCAAAAGCTACCAGGTTATTGAATAATGATTGGGTAGGTAATTGACCGGTAGGCATTTGCGGGTAGTTCACCCACATCAATTTAATCTTGCTAAGATCCGTTTTTTCTAATGCCGAAAAATCCGGTTCCCAGTTATTGGCTTCAGTTAGTTCATAGGGTACCGCCTTGCCACCAGACAATGCCACCGCACTGCTATAGGTAGGATAACCGGGATTGGGGATCAATGCCTCATCGCCCTCATTCAGATAGGTCATGCATATATGCATAATCCCTTCCTTACTACCTATTAATGGAAGTATTTCTGTATCGGGGTTCAGGGTTACATCGTACCATTTTGCATACCAATCTGCCATCGCTTTTCGCAACACTGGCGATCCTTTATAATTTTGATAAGCATGCACATTCGGTTTCGCTGCTTCTTCCTGTAATACTTTGATCACATCAGGATGGGGAGGCAGGTCGGGACTGCCAATACCCAGGTTAATGATTTGTTTACCCTGTTTATTTAACTCATCAATCTCTCTTAGTTTTTGAGAAAAATAATATTCACCTATACCTTCCAGTCTTTTTGATGTTGTTATGTTCATAGATTATCCTTTTACTACATTCCCTTTTTTATAAATTCCGAAAATTTTTATACTATTGGTAAGGTTGCTAATCGATTGTAGTACTTTCTCCAATTGTTTTCGGTTATCAAATTCCAGATCTGCATAGAAACCATATTTAAAATTGCTTCCTTGAATAGGCATGCTTTGCAGTTTACTTAAATTAATACCTCCATCTGCAATGCCGGTTAAAACCCTGGCAAGTATCCCTTTTGAGTGATCTGTTTGGAAATAAATAGACGCTTTGTCTGCACCCATTACTTCCACCGCATCTCTATCTCTTTTCAAAACCAGGAACCTGGTTACATTATTTTTCATAGTATGAATATCAGGCGCCAAAATTTCGAGCTCATATAACTCAGCGGCCAGTTTACTGGCAATGGCTGCTGAATGCCTGCTTCTGTGTTGATGAAGATGTTTTGCACTTAAAGCCGTGTCTTCTGTTTCAACCAGTTTCCATTCGTTTTTTTCAAGATAGTCCAGACATTGCAGAATAGCCATCGGGTGGCTATGTACTTCCTTAATTTCTTTCAGGCTAACCCCGGGGTTTACCAGGAGATTCTGGCTGATAGAGAGATAGACTTCTCCCACTACTTTCAATTTACTTTTTTGAAGCAGGTTATAATTGGGAAGTATGCTGCCTGCGATGGAATTCTCAATAGCCATGATACCACCGGCAGATTGTTTTGGATCTAGGGAAATTCTGATCAGGTCGCGGAATGTCGCACAGGGAATCACTTCCACCTGTTTCCCGAAAAAATACCTGGCTGCCACCTGGTGAAAGCTTCCTTCATAACCTTGAATAGCTATTCCGCCAGATGCAAGGGGGTTTGGACTGATGATGTTTTTTTCTGGGTTAACTGGTGTCATGTTTTCTTGCCCTGATTTGTTTGGATGATGGATATAAAAAATCCCGGCCTAAAGGGCCGGGATTGTATTTTAATTTGTTTCGCTTTTATGCTTTGGCAAATACTACCCGGCTTCTTTTGGTAAAGA
>CAIYKV010000198.1 GCA_903926855.1 uncultured Bacteroidota bacterium
CTGCAATTAAAATAGATAAGAAAGGAAGTATTCAGAAATTATCAGCAACAGGGTTTTTGGGAATGGAAAAAAATGGAAAATCTATTCTGCATTTAAGCAAACAGGCGGATATTTTTCTGAGTGTGAAGGAGGGTGTTCCAGATATTACACTTGCTGACTCAACAAAATCTATACAGATAACTTATAATTTTTAGATGCATAAAGCAGTTTGCATGAATATGACCGAGTATAAATGATTAAAGACAATTGAAATGAAAAAATGCATACTTTTTTTGGTAATTTTTCTTTACGGGTCATTGTCTGCCCAGTATAGTAAAGATATTTCTAACCTTAACTGGAAAATATGGCTCGATAATAAAGCAAGCTGGTGGAATGATTCCTTGTTTCTTCCACCCTTTAACCTGAAAGAATTGCCAGTTAACCCGCCAGGCTGCGGATGGAAAAACCTATATACGCAGTCTAATTCCGTATCAACACAACTCCCTGCAACAGTAGAACAATATTTCTGGAACAGGAATGGAAGTAGTTTTGGTATTAATGGTAACTACGTTGGGGTATCCTGGTTTACTTCTTCTATGGATATACCTGTTTCATGGAAGGGAAAACTGGTCAGGCTTTCATTTGAAAGTACCCGAATGCGAGCTGAAATATATATTAATAATCAGTTGGCAGGATATCATTTATTTGATGGACTTCCCTTTACCTTGGATATTTCAAAATTTGTGAAGTACGGAGAGGGTAACCATATTGCTGTTCGTATCACAGACCCTAACGGGAATTTTGCATGGCAGGATTACAGCGGTTTAAAATGGGGGGCTTATGAAACAGTTCCCAGTCACGGTTTTGGGGGTATAACCGGAAAAGTATTTCTGGAAGCAAAAGACAATATTTATGTGGATGATATTTATATAAAGAATAAACCAGAAAAAAATGCGATCGATGTTGAGATTGCTTTACACAATAGCAGTAAAGAAATACAAGGAGAACTGGTTCTATTAATTGCCAAAGCGGGTGAGCAGGAAGTCATACTAACCAAAAAAAGTAATATTACAGTACCCGTAAAGGGTGTTATTCTCAAAGAACACCTTTCGGTACCGAATGCAAAACTCTGGTCACCTGATAACCCTGATTTATACGTATTAAAAGCAGAATGGAAGGGCAAAGATGGCAGTTTTGATAAGCAAAAAAAGCGATTTGGTTTTCGATGGTTTGAAGTAAAGGAAGTGAACGGAGATAAAATGTTCTTCCTGAATGATAAAAGGATCGTACTTAGATCCGCAATTTCCTGGGGGCATTGGCCTGTAAATGGTATATTCCCCACAGATCAATTAGCGCGTAAACAAATACTGGCGGCAAAAAAACTCGGGATGAATATGCTGAATTTTCATCGGGGTATCGGGCAAACAAAAATACTTGATCTGGCTGATGAACTTGGATTACTCTATTATGAAGAACCCGGTGGTTATAGGAACTCAGCTTATTTTCCAGCAGATAGTTATTTATATAAAATATGGAAGCGCGAGAAATTGTTAGAAATGATTCGCCGTGATCGGAGCCACCCCAGCCTGATTATTTATAATATGATAAATGAATCCGGGAGAGATCCAAGACCTAATGAAATAGAAGATATCAGGGATGCTCATCAGTTGGATGAAACCCGCGTAATCACTTTTACCTCAAATAATGTTCCTGAAACTTCACCACTTTCCTTTAATGAATCTATTCGAAAAATTCACATGTTGCCTTATGATACCACCCTGCATAAAATGGGATGGTGGGACGCGCATAATGCGCCAGGCCCAGGCGTTTTTAGAGACACTTTTTATCAGTCGCCTGGTAAATTCGAAAGGTATGTAAACAATCCAAAAGAAATTATTCTGTATGGAGAAGAAAGCGCAACAGGCACTCCACCCAGATTGAAGGTAATCAAAGAAGAAATTGAGAAAACAAAAATAATAGGATGGGATGGGCAGCAAATGCTAGATCAATACAAGGCATTTGATAAATTTCTTACAGATAAAGGATTTAAAAAAGCATTTAAAACGGTTGATGAGTTATGTCTGAGTTTCGGTTCGGTATCCTATTACTTACAGGGCCGAATGATAGAGAATAGTAGAATCAGTAATACCATTGATGGATATATAACAAATGGTTGGGAAAGTACTAAGTTGGAAAATCATTCTGGTATCGTAGATGTTTACCGAAATTTTAAAGCAAACCCAAACATCATTTCTTATTATAACCAACCCTTATTTGTTGCCGTTAAATTGAGAAATAAAGTAATTGAAAAAGGGGATAGTATTCTGGCTGATTTCTTTTTGGTAAATGAAAATAATCTTTCAGGCAATTATCAGTTGCAGGTAAATGCCCGGACAGACAAAGGGATTTCTCAAGTTCAAAAATTCGAGGTGAATATCATGGGGGGAGTGGTGTATGGACAATTATTAAAAGAAGCAGTTCGCTTTTCAATTCCTGGGAAGGGATATACTACTATTGAAGCTTCTCTGGTTAAGAATCAAAAACTAGTTGCCCGGGGGGCCGACCTGGCTTTTTCAGTAGAATTACCAGTACGGGATCAGCCTGTATTTGTCATGGACACATCTGGTAAAACCCAAAAAATATTACAAGGGGCTAATATAAAGTACCGGGAAGCGGGTCTTGTATTCCCTGAAACTGGAACCTTATTTATGGGGCCTCAAATGCAACCCATCGGCAAACCAGGAGATCACCCGGTATTAAATGACAGGCTCAAAACAGACGCATTGGTAAATTGGATCGCAGCAGGCAATACATTGGTGATTTTACAAAACACACCATTTTGGTGTGAACATTTTAATGCCCGTGAAGTAACCGAATACACGGGTATACAAAAGCTCGGAACCAATTGGATGGGCGGCAATTATTTTGTAAGGGAACACCCATTATTTGATGGCTTGCCCGTTAATACTGCTTTCAACTGGGAATATCAATCTCTTGCAGGGTATAATAGCGACCGGTTTGGTTTGCGATTAGGGAATGACAGTTGTATAGTAGGATGTTATTCTGATCATAAAAATGAAATGTATTCAGCGCTTAGTGTCATTCACGTTGGCAATGGGAAAATTATTCTAAATACACTGGATCTGTCGGCGGCTATTCTGTCAAAACTTAAATCTGCTGTAGTAGCCAAAAAAATAGTACAAAATATTGTGTCATATTCGAATAAGTAATCAATAAACCTGTTAAATAAAAACATGAAAAAAATAGTCAAGGTATTTCTGCTTTTTATCATATTAAGCCCTGATCTTTTTGCGCAAAAAACATCAGATGTATGGTTAGATGATTTACTCATTCCTACTTTTTCAGAAGGAATCCCTTCAGTAAATCAAAAAACCAATGGAGGAGGAGAACCTATGCAATTAAATTCTGTTGGATATCAGAGGGGACTAGGTGTTCACTCAACAGGCGTTTTATTTTTCTTGATGAATGGGAAAGCCATTGAATTTACTGCTGTGGTAGGTGCAGATGATAAAGCCAATAAAGCAATGATTACCAAATTTTATGTTATTGGGGATAGGAAGATTCTTTTTGAAAGTGGCGAAATGAAAGTAGGAGATTCTCCTAAAAAAGTGTCCGTTAACTTACAAGGTATTCAACGACTAGGCTTATTGGTTACGAATAGTGATGAAGTATCTAGAAATTATTCTGATTGGGCAGACGCAAAATGTAAGATGGTAGAGAATACAATGCCTGCTAATATTCCGAATAGTGATGAGAAATATATTCTTACACCAGCCCCCTCCAAAATACCCCGAATCAATTCTCCTAAAGTATTTGGTGCAAAACCGGTTAACCCCTTCCTGTTTACTGTAGTAGCTTCTGGTGAAACCCCTATGAAATATTTTGTTGATAATTTGCCAGCAGGCTTATCCATCGATAATACAACGGGAATTATTACAGGCAAATTGACAAATCGCGGTATTTATTATACAAAGATGAGGGCCAAAAACAAATACGGCGAAAATGTAAAAGACCTGGTAATCAAAATTGGAGACACCATCTCATTAACGCCACCTATCGGCTGGAATGGCTGGAATTCATGGGCCAGAGAAATTGATAAAGAAAAAGTGATTGCCTCAGCTAACGCAATGGTTAAAATGGGATTAAGCAGTCATGGCTGGACTTATATAAATATTGATGATGCCTGGCAAGGACAAAGGGCCGGTAAAAATCATGCGCTACAACCGAACGAAAAATTTCCTGCTTTTAAAGAGATGATCGATGAAATTCACGCAAAAGGATTGAAACTTGGTGTGTATTCAACTCCTTGGATATCCAGTTATGCGGGGTATGCAGGTGGATCCTCCAATTTTGAAAATGGAAATTATCCAGACTCGATAAAAAATAATAAACGGGCATTCCGGTATATTGGCAAATATCGTTTTGAAAAAGAGGATGCCCAGCAAATGGCTGAATGGGGGGTTGACTATTTAAAATATGACTGGCGGATAGACCTGAACTCCGCAGAAAGAATGTCGGAAGCTTTGAAAAAATCCGGGCGAGATATTATTTACAGTTTATCCAACTCTGCACCATTTGCCTTGGCAAAAGACTGGGCCAGAATTGCAGAAGCCTGGCGAACAGGACCCGATATCAGAGATAGTTGGATTAGTTTATACGTATCCGCATTCACACTTGATAAATGGGGGCCTTATGGCGGTCCCGGGCATTGGAATGACCCGGATATGATGATTCTGGGAAATGTTACAACAGGAGCAAAATTACACCCAACCAGGCTAACAGCTGATGAGCAATATAGTCATGTGAGTTTATTCAGCCTATTGGCTGCCCCCTTATTAATAGGTTGCCCTATTGAACAGTTAGATCCTTTTACCCTGAATTTATTAACCAATGATGAAGTGATTGAAATTGACCAGGACCCTTTAGGGAAGTCTGCCAGACTGGTGTCTGAAGAAAATGATGTGCAGGTTTGGGTAAAGCCTTTAGAAGATGGCTCCTATGCAGTAGGCATGTTTAATATTGATGGCTTTCAAAAAACACCACAGTCTTATTTCCGATGGGGTGATGAAATGATAAAACCCTATGAACTGGATTTGACGAAACTTGGTCTAAATGGAAAATATACAATCCGGGATGTTTGGAGGCAAAAGGATTTAGGCAAGTTTACGGGTAAATTTAAAACAGATATAAGACATCATGGCGTAGTGATGATTCGTGTATTTCCAAAATAGTTTAGCTGGGCAAATTGTTTAATTATTGTATATGCGTAAGAATATAGGTTTATTCATTTTATTGATTGTATTGGTAACGGGTGTTATTGATGCACAGAATACCCATACAGTATGGCTTGATGATTTGCCAATTCAAACTTTCTCAGAAGGCATGAGGCCGGTATCTGCAAAAAGTAATTATAGTCATGATACCATACGCATAAAAAATACAAGATTTGCAAGAGGAATCGGAGCACAATCGCCCTGTGTGCTAGCGTTTTTGCTAAATGGACATGCAAAAAGATTTTCGGCAGTGGTGGGGGCAGATGATTTGGGTAATAAAGAAATACCCTTATCTTTTTTTGTGGTAGGGGATAGAAAAGTATTGTTTGAAGCCAGAGAAATGAAAATCGGGGATGCTGGAATAAAACTCGACATTGATCTTACAGGCATACAACGTTTAGGAATATTGATCACTGACCATGTTGGCGGGGTTACCAATAAAAAAACCTACGGGAACTGGGCCGATGCGAGACTCGAGATGATAGAAAAATTTGTGCCAGAGTATATTCCTAATACAGATGAAAAATATATCTTGACGCCACAGCCTAAATCATCACCTCGTATCAACTCCCCAAAAATTTTTGGTGCCACACCGGGCAACCCTTTCATGTACACCATTGCCACTACCGGAGCAAGACCTATGCAATTCAGTGCAGATAACTTGCCAAAAGGATTATCACTTTCAGCACAAACAGGGATTATCACAGGTTATATCAAACAAGCAGGCAACTATCAAGTGAAGTTGCAGGCAAAAAATAAATTTGGCGAAGCATCACAAATCTTACGGATTCAGATAGGAGACACGATTGCGCTCACTCCACCTATTGGATGGAATGGATGGAATGCATGGGAAGCTAACCTGGACAGGGGAAAAGTGATGGCTTCTGCCGATGCCATGGTTGGCAAGGGCTTGCGTGACCATGGCTGGTCTTATATCAATATAGACGATAGCTGGCAGGGTATTAGAACTGGTCCCGACACGGCTTTACAGCCCAATGATAAATTTCCGGATATCAAAGGAATGGTGGATCATATACATAGCCTGGGTTTGAAAGCCGGAATTTATTCTACTCCCTATATGGCAAGCTATGGTGGGTATGTAGGGGCTTCCTCTGATCTACCGGCAGGTGGAGAAACCAAAGAGCAGATTGCAAAAAATAAACAACCTTTTCATAAAATTGGCAACTACCAGTTTGAAAAAAATGATGCCAGGCAAATGGCTGCATGGGGATTTGATTTCCTCAAGTACGATTGGCGGATAGATATTCCTTCTACTGAACGAATGTCTAAAGCACTAAAGAAATCAGGTCGTGATATTGTGTATAGCTTATCTAATAATGCGCCTTTTGAAAAAGCGGGTGATTGGGCAAGACTTTCGAATATGTACCGCACAGGGCCAGATATAAAAGACAGCTGGACCAGTTTATTTTTAACCACGTTCTCACTGGATAAGTGGGCCCCTTATTCTGGACATGGACATTGGGCAGATCCGGATATGATGATTGTGGGAGAGGTTGCAATAGGACCAGTATTACATCCTACAAGGTTAACACCCGATGAACAATATAGCCATATAAGCATATTCAGTTTATTGGCAGCCCCAATGTTGATTGGTTGTCCGATTGAAAGATTGGACAGTTTTACCCTCAATTTATTATCGAATGATGAAATAATTGAAATCAACCAGGACCCCTTGGGTAAACCCGCCCGATTGGTTGCGAATGAAAACGGTGTTCAGGTTTGGCTGAAACCCATGGAAGACGGTTCTTATGCTGCGGGACTATTTAACATTGATGGATATGGAACCACTCCGGAATCCTATTTCAGATGGGGAGATGAAAAGCCTAGGAATTTTGAATTTGATTTTACATCCTTAGGGTTAAAAGGGAAATGGAAATTGCGAAATGTTTGGAAGCAAAAAGAAGAAGGAGTATTCAGTAATTTTTTCAAAACAAGTATCCGTTATCATGGGGTTGTGATGTTAAGATTATACCCGGTAAAATAAAATCAATAAACATATTACAATGAGACATCAATTACCCGGTTCTACAAAATGGTGGTTTGCTTTAGTTTTTCTTTTGTCTCAGCAAATATTTGCACAAAATGAATCCATATATGCTATACCCCAATTGCCCAATCCAACTGAACGATTAACAGAGCTTAAGCAGCAATGGATTGCCATGCAAAAAGATCCTCCGCAATTGGGTGTGCGTGATTGGTTTCTTTTCTTATTGGATGCTTTAGATGCCAGATTCTTACAACCAGAGCAAATAGAATGGTTATTAAAAAAAGTGCAAACAAGGGTAGTAAATGACCCCAATCTGGGCAAAAGCTATGGCAATATTTTTTGGGGTTGGACAGAAACAGGCAGCGATATTGGTGATGGGAACAATGTGGAATTTTGTATGCAATACGGACTACCTGTTAAAATATTATTTAATGATAGATTGTCAGGTAAAGCAAGGGAAACACTCGACGAAATATTTGCGCTCGCAATAAAAGGGTCCCGTAATCAGGAAGTCCGTATATCCTACACCAACATCTTTGTGATGAGAATCTGGAATTTTGTTGCTTACGGTCAGATATATAAACAACCCGCCATCATTGAGGAAGGTCGTGTCTATTTTAATCAATGGTTAAAACATGTAGCGAATTATGGCAATCGGGAATATGACAGCCCTACTTATTGTGGAGTTGATCTCGAATCCTTACTATTAATCTATACTTTTTCAATGGATACAGATATCAAGACAAAAGCCGGTGATGCGTTGAAATTATTTATTACCGACCTGTGTGCTCATTATAATCAACAAGGGGGATATCTTGGAGGTGCCCACAGTCGCGATTATAACCGGGTTTTTGGGAGAGATCTTTTAGAAGAAAAATATTTTAATCCCTTATTGGGTGGCGTAAATAATAATACGCATCTGTTCCATCAGATTTGTTTGTCTGCTTTGCAAAACTTAGGCTTATCGCTACAACAAAAGGAATTAATGAACCGGAATAACCGATTTATAGTACAAAGATGGGATAGCCTGCCAAATACATTTGCTTGTGATTACCGGGGTCAAAAAATTTCCCTGGCCTCCTCTAATCAATCGTATAGTCCTGACGATAAAGCTTTCGTAGCGTACCTGAGTAGCAAAAAAGTACCGGCTATGCCCAATATTGTTTTTGTAATGGAAGGAAGGGACGATCATTATGGAATCTGGGGCGCAACGGGAATGGGAGAGAAGATGAAAAATTTGATGCCGCCTAATTATCCTGCTAATGGTGGATGGGGCAAAACAAGACACCTGATGCCGTTTATGCAGTCTGCACAGAACAAAGGTGAATTTGTGATGTTGGTTGTTGGGGAGAAAGACCATAACTGCATCAAACCGTATCTTAATTCAACAATCATTCTTCCGGATGTTTTTGATGAAATATGGCTCGGAGAACAGAAAATCAGCGTTCCGGAAAATGGAACTTCACAAAGTCTGGATGAAACCAAAACATTCTTTGCTCGGTTTGAAGATGTGGGAATTGCTTTTCGATTTCTTTGGGACAATGCAGAGCTCGGTACAAAAGCAGCTCTATACAATGATGGGTTTACTTACAACTCGTCAAGAGAAAAATTTCAATTACAAAACAATAAAGCTCTCCGACTCACCTTACAGCATCCTGCCAATGGAAAAGCCATCATTGCTATGTGGTGGAAAACAACAGAAGGAATTCGGTCAGACGCTGATTTTAAAAAATTCAGACAGGCCGTATTGCAGGCAAAAGTTGATATTAATAATACAAATGGAATTCTCGACATATCGGTGAATACACTGACTGGTAAATTAGGGGTGAAAGCAGATATTATCAATAAAAAAAGAATCGAGTATTATAATCCTTTGTCTTTGCCAAAGAACTTTTTATTCAATATTGATGGAAAGGAAATCGGCAGAGAAATTATGGGGAAATATCAATAAAACTAAAACAGAAGTATGAAAAATGGATTTCTTGCTTTCCTGCTGCTTAGTTTCCTGAATGGGTATACGCAAATTCCCGACCCGGAACTTTGGTATAAACAACCTGCAGCCAAATGGACCGAGGCCCTGCCAGTTGGTAATGGACGACTAGGTGCCATGGTATTTGGCGATTTTCAACATGAAAATATTCAGTTGAATGAAGAAAGTGTTTGGGCTGGTTCTAAGATTAATAATAATAACCCTGAAGCTAAAGCACATTTGAAGGAAATTCAAGAAATGATCTTCAAAGGTGATTATGCAAAAGCACTCGAACTATCTAACAAATTTCTGATGGGAACTCCACCCAATATCCGCTCTTACCAGCCATTAGGGAATCTTTTCATTAATTATCATTGGAAAGAAAACCCTGCTAAGTATAAAAGATCGCTAAATCTTCACACCGGGATTGCCCAAACGGAATATACGATTGGAGATAATCATATTATTCAGGAAGTATATGCTTCAGCTCCTCAGGATGTTTTGGTGATCAGTATCTCATCAGAAAAAGCCTTTGATGCAGAGATGATTTTATCCAGGGAATATAATCCGGATAATGAAAACACAGCAAAGCGAAAGAAATCCTTGTTTACCAAAGCTTTTTATGATAACCATTATGGAGAAAAAGGAGGGTTGGTATTTTACACAGGACAAATTATTGATACGTTATCTCCCAAACAGGGCCCGGAAGGAAAACATATGCGTTATGCTGCCGCAATAAAAATCCTTTCCATTAATGGGAAAGCCAGTTCTTTTCATACAGAAAAAGGAGCAGGATTTCATCTGAAGTCTGTAAAAAAAATTGTGATTTTACTTACGGGTGCAACCAATTACAATTTGACTAAACTGGATATAGATAGCGTAATCAAGCCATTGTCTGTTTGTCAGCGACTGGTTACAAAAGCTGCTGCCTACTCCCCTGCGCAATTAAAAATGATTCATCAAAAAGATCATCAATCCTTTTTTGATCGGGTTCATTTCTCATTAGGGCAAGATGAAAACCAAAACCTGGCAACAGATGAGCGGTTAGCAAGATTGAAAATAGGGAAAACTGATAATGGGTTGATAAGTCTGTATTATCAGTATGGGCGTTATTTGCTTATGGGCTCTTCCCGAACACCCGGGCGTCTTCCCGCAAATCTGCAGGGTATCTGGAATGATTTGTATGATGCCCCCTGGAATGCTGACTTTCATACCAATATCAATTTGCAAATGAACTATTGGCCGGCAGAATCGGGAAATCTTTCAGAAACTGCCTTACCATTGGCCGCATTCATGCAGCAACTGGTAGTGCCTGGAACAGTTACTGCAAAAGAAACGTATGGTGCCAGCGGATGGACCATTCATCACCTGACAGATCCATTTGGAAGAACAGGTATCATGGATGGAGTTTGGGGCATAACCCCAATGGATGGGCCCTGGATGACTTTTCCATTATACGATCATTTTGAATTTACCGGGGATACCGGCTTCCTCAGGAAAATTGCTTATCCTTTGATCAAGGGGTCTGTAAAATTTGTGCTTGATTATCTGGTTGCTTCCCCGGAAGGATACCTGGTAACCAATCCATCACATTCTCCCGAGAATAGTTTTTTTGTGCCTGGTACAGATAAGAAGCAAAAATCACAAATGACCTATGCGCCAACAATTGACCAGCATATTATCAATGCTCTATTTAATAGTTTTGTTCATTCAGCAATGCTTCTTCATAGAGATAAAGAATTAATTGCAAAAGTTCTTTCAGCACAAAAAAAATTACCCCCTTTACAAGTTTCTTCATTGGGAACTTTGCAGGAGTGGATAAAGGATTTTGAAGAGGTAGAACCAGGGCATCGTCATATGTCGCATTTATTAGGCGTCTATCCATTACATCTCATTACACCCCAAGAACCTGTTTTCTTTGAAGCTGCTAAGAAAACATTGGACCGACGTTTGGCAAATGGTGGAGGTCATACAGGATGGAGCAAAGCATGGATCATTGGTTTGTATGCCCGATTATTAGAGCCTGAAAAGGCAGTTGATAACCTGAATGATCTTTTGCGAAAAAGTACATTGGATAATTTATTTGATACACACCCTCCGTTCCAGATAGATGGAAATTTTGGTGGAACTGCTGCTATTGCAGAAATGTTATTGCAATCACAGAATGATGGGATAGATATCTTACCAGCTTTGCCCGCACAATGGCCTGATGGCGCTATGCATGGATTAAGGGCGAGAGGGGCTTGTACTGTGAATATTGACTGGAAAAATGGGCAACTAATCAAAGCGAGTATCCACTCAGATAGGGCTGGCAGAATTAATGTTAGATACAAGGGAAAAGTAAAAAATATTCAAATGGGTGCAGGCAGGACCGTAGAATTGAATAATAACCTGGATCAAATCATTTATACTAAGTAAAATGAAAAAGATAATCGCCAGCATTCTGTTTTGTCTACTCTCTGTTGTATTTGTTACAGCGCAAAGTAAACCTGCAAAAAGCCCGCTTGCGCTTAAGCTAAATTGGCAGAACTATCTGGCACAGCATGATCTTGTATGGAATAATATGCCTAAAGACTATTTCGATGGGGCATTTATTGGAAACGGGCTATTAGGCGCCATCCTGTTCAAGGATGACCAGTTAGCAAACACATTGCGATTTGAAATTGGCAGAACAGATGTGTATGATCATCGAACCCCTGCACCGAGTGCTTATGAAACTTCACGTTTGCCCATTGGCCAATTGTTATTATCTCCTCTGGGAAAGATAATTCAATTCAAATTGCGCAATGATCTCTGGAATGCTGAGATCAGGGCTGAGATCACTACTACGGAAGGAAGCCTTTCCTTTCGTTGCTTTGTGCCTTCTGATGAAGAACTGATAGTCATTAACATGAAAGCTACTGGTAAAGAAACCGGAGCTGGATTTTCTTTCAGACCCCAATTGGCACAGAGTGCAAGATATATTGCGAAAAGGGCAATGGGATTAGAATTGAATGTGCCTTATCAGCAGAATCCCCTA
>CAIYKV010000199.1 GCA_903926855.1 uncultured Bacteroidota bacterium
AGTCAAAAAAAATAAAAAGATGAAAAAGATCCATTTACTGTTTACACTCCTGATGTCAGGGTTTGTCATATCAGGCTATACACAGGTTACTGATAATACACTTTCAGCAAAAGAGAAAATAGAGGGATTCGTACTATTGTTTAATGGGAAAGACCTTAGCGGATGGCGCTCCCCTTTAAAACAAACGCCTCCTGAAAAAGGCTGGGAAGTAGTAGAAGGTACACTTCATGTACTGGATAGCTCAAATGGGGGTAAATCGGGTGATATACTTACCGTTAAACAATACCATGCTTTTGAATTGAATTTTGATTTTAAGATTACTGAAGGAGCCAACTCTGGTGTCAAATACTTTGTAACAGAATCTCCTCAATCACCCAAAGCAGGATTTGGTCTCGAGTTTCAGATTCTCGACGATGAAAGGCATGCAGATGCAAAAATGGGAACTGAAGGTAATCGCACAATGGGTAGTTTATATGACCTGATCCCTTCCTATAAACCGGCTCCCGGACAAGAGAAAAAGATAGGTGAATGGAATCACGGAAGCATTATCGTTTATCCCAATAATATTGTTCAACATTGGCTAAATGGTAAAAAAGTAGTCGAATACGAACGTGGAAGTAATATTTATAAAGTGCTGGTAGCGCATAGTAAATATGCCAAAATGAAAGACTTTGGTCTTGGCGAACAAGGCCCCATCTTATTACAGGATCATGGAAATTCTGTATTCTTTAAAAATATCAAAATCAGAGAAATTAAATAATAAGCGCCTCTGTGTTTTTTAATTGAACTAGTTATAAGCAAAATGTTTGTTTGGCAGTTTGGTTAAAGTCAGTGGGAGCAATACCCGCTGGCTTTTTTGGTTGGGTGTTCATTTTTAATGGAACAAACAACCCTTTTTCCTGAGTAAGTTGTTTGCAAATAAAAATCGAAAGCATTAATAGCATTATAAACAAGTAAAAGATAATACATGAACTCAAGAAGGATATTTATTAAAAATACTGCCATGGCTGCCGGTGCAATGGGTATCATGGAATTGATTCCACTTGACATGATAGCATCTATGCGAAAAAGGATAGGGGCTAATGATAAAATAAATGTAGGGTTGATAGGCGTTCGGGGTCAGGGTTTCAGTGATTTGAAAGCGATGTTACGGATGAGTGAAGTGAATCTCATTGCTATTTGTGATATTGACGATACCCAGTTAAATAACCGTAAAGCAGAGCTGGTAAAAGCCGGTTTTTCAAACCCGATTATTTACAAGGATTATAGAAAGATGCTTGAGAATAAAGATATCGATGTGGTAATTATTGGTACCCCTGATCACTGGCATTGTTTACAGTTAACAGATTCTTTATCGGCCGGTAAACATGTGTATTGTGAGAAACCTGTGGCCAATTCTATTGCAGAAGCAAAAGCCATGGTCAAGGCTACCGAAATCGCTGGTAAAGTAGTTCAGGTTAACCAGTGGCAGCGTAGTCAAAAGCATTTTAAAGATGCAGTCGCCTTTGTAAAGTCCGGCCAGTTGGGCACAATTATCAACACTAAGACCTGGATTTATCGGGCAACAGAGTCTTTGCCAATAGTTGCAGATGGACCTGTACCTCCAGGTGTGGATTATGCCATGTGGCTGGGACCTGCAAAAACACGACCCTTTAATATGAATCGGTTTCATTATGAATTTCGCTGGTTCTGGGATTATGCAGGCGGGTTAATGTGCGACTGGGGTGTGCACCTGATTGATATTGTACTTTGGGGGATGGGTGTTGGAGAGCCCAACTCAGTTTCTTCTGTGGGTGGTAAAAGATTGATTCCAACAGACCCGAGAGAAACACCCGACTATTTAAATGTTACTTATGACTTCGGCCATTTCTCAAATACATGGGAACACTATATGGGCACCACTGCGGGTCAATATGGCGGGAAGGGGCATGGTATCGCATTTATCGGAACCAATGGTACCCTGGTGGTAAATAGATCCGGCTGGGAAGTAATTCCAGAGAAAGATAAAGAAGTGCCCCGTATGCAGGCAGTTGCCTGGAGGCCAAAAAGTGATGACGGAATGAACCTGCATGCACAGAATTTTATTGAAGTAGTAAAAAGCGGTAAACTAGATCAGTTGGCCTGTCCCATTCAGGCAGGAGCTGTTGTTGCCATTAATGCACATATGGGTAATGTTTCTTTTAGAACAGGAGAAAGAATCTATTGGGATGCGGTAAAAGGAAAATTTGAAAATGCGAAAGCAAATGCTTTACTGAAACCTGTCTATCATAATGGGTTTGCTTTTCCAAAAGTATAAATAGCGTTTTGTGAAATCGAAATGGTTTTTATTTTATTGCTTCCTGTTTGCCATTAGCTCCTCGCTGTCTGCAAACACTTTGCCCGCACCTATACGTTTGCGAGTCGATTTACTATTGCTGAATAGAGAAGCGAATAATGAGAGGTATAAAATTAGCAGCAAAGAATTTGGGGATAGGAATCTTGCACTATCTAATACAGTTTCTCCTGAAGTAATCAGTCGAAAGCGACCCTTGTTTAGTTGGGAAGTAGATACCGCTATCAAAAAGGTTACAGCATTCAGGATACTTCTTGCTTCATCAAAAGAGTTGTTGGTGAAAGACCAGGCAGATTATTGGGATTCGAAACAAACAAGTGGAATCACGAATCAGGTATATTATGCTGGAAAACCAATGCAGCCTGGTGGAATATATTATTGGAAAGTACAAGTGTGGAACCAAAGCCAGCAGAAAACACTGTTTTCAGGAATCGCTGAATTTGTATTGGAAGAAAATTTGAATGGCGACTCAATATCTCATCATTCCCTCAGTTTTGATTGGCAACTTCCAGAGAAAACCATCCAAAAATCAAACGGGGATGTTTTTTTTGATTTTGGGAAAGATGCATTTGCACAATTACGCTTCCATTTTACCAGTGAAAAAGAGGACAGTTTGGTAATTGAGGCAGGTGAAACAATGAATATCGATAACACGGTTAGTAAAAATCAATCTGGAAATATCAGGTATAGTAAAATAAAACTGGCAGTAAAAAAGGG
The DNA here is from genome assembly GCA_903926855.1 of uncultured Bacteroidota bacterium. Taxonomy (GTDB): domain Bacteria; phylum Bacteroidota; class Bacteroidia; order Chitinophagales; family Chitinophagaceae; genus Sediminibacterium. Next base: position 3,050 of record CAIYKV010000199.1, read on the forward strand.
AGAGAATGATTGCTTGCTAAAATGGCCGGTTGATAAAAAAAGAAATAGCCGTAACCCAATCCAGATGCCTGATGATATAGGAGAAGTTTTCCCCTTCAGATATGTATCTAGTCATAATTTTTCTGGTAGAATGGAAAAGGGATCTGTAATACGAAAAATGGTGCATTACCCATTTGATGATGCGGCGTCATCTTTTTCTTCTGATAATACAATACTTAACCAGGTATGGGAGCTTTGCAAGTACTCAGTAAAAGCAACCAGTTTTACAGGTTTCTATGTTGATGGCGACAGAGAAAGATTACCCTATGAAGCTGACGCACTGATTAATCAATTATCACATTATGGTTCTGATGCAGAATATTCGATGGCACGCAGAACCATGGCTTACCTGATCTATCATCCTACCTGGCCTACGGAATGGAGTTTGCAGAATGTAATGCTCGCCTGGAATGATTATATGTATACCGGGGATGATTCATTTATAAAAAGATATTATACCGAATTACAGAAAAAAATACTCGTACCCCTAGCGGGAAATAATGGATTGATCAGTACTCGTACAGATAAACAATCCGTTGATTTTTTACAGTCTATTCATATTCTTAAGGACTTTGATGGTAAACATGGACTCAAGGACAATGTGGATTGGCCTCAAAATGGAAATTACAAAGGAGAAAAAGAGTATTATGGAGAAACGGATGGATTTGTGTACACTACATATAATGCAGTAATCAATGCATATTATTATGAGAACCTGATTTTGATGGGAAAAATTGCGGATGTATTACATAAGAACGTAGATGCTGCTATGTATGCGGCAAAAGCTAAACAGGTATGGAATGCCTACCAACAGGTATTTGTTGACCCGGTAAACGGACTTGTAAAAGATGGGGATCAGACTAACCATAGCTCTCTGCATAGCAATATGTTTGCCTTATTATTTGGCCTCGTATCTGAGAGAAATAGAAAGCAGGTAATCATTTATATCAAAACCAGAAAAATGGCTTGTAGTGTTTACGGTGCGCAATTTTTACTGGAAGCTTTATATAATAATGGAGAAGCCCAATATGCCCAGAATTTGCTAACAGATACTACAGGTCGTAGTTGGTATAATATGATCAGAATAGGTTCTACCATTACCATGGAAGCATGGGATAAGCTGTATAAACCCAATCTCGATTGGAACCATGCCTGGGGATCAGCACCTGCAAATATTATCGTTCGGAAAATGATGGGAGTTGAACCGCTTATGCCAGGGTTTAGCATCATCAGCATCAAACCGCAATTGGGAAACCTGTCCTATGCAAAATTGCATACCACCACTCTAAAAGGAGAAGTGTCGGTAACTTATCAAAAAATAGGAAAAGAAGGGCATTGGCAGATATCTGTTCCCGGTGCATCAAC
>CAIYKV010000200.1 GCA_903926855.1 uncultured Bacteroidota bacterium
AACTGGTGATAAATAACTGCTTATCATCAGCAATACTCTGGCTGCTGAAACTTGAATTGGGATCATGCAAAAGTTGCTCTCTGAATTTGTTCATCGGATTAGGTTTACCAGATAAAAATACTGTTTTTTAAGCAAAATGGATAATCTTGCTGCTAATGACTGTATTTCAGCAAATTATATTATTTTTTTATGAAATAAGAAAACATTGACCGGTATTTCTCATTAATCGGCCAAATTAGCTATCTTGATGCTCACTTATTTAAGATTACTATATAACCTATGCTTTTTAAGAAAAAAGAAAATCCATCAGAAATGCTTCCTGCCGTGCAGGTAGTATCCGGAGGCGTATATTTTGGTATCATTAAAACAACTTCTCCCATAAGGATTGAAGGGGATTTTAAAGGAATTATTTTTTGTACCAATAAAGTGATTATCGACAAAAAAGCAACCGTTAATGGTGATATTCTATGTCACGAGATTGTTGTTGGGGGCCTGATTGATGGAAATGTGATCTGCCGGAATAAATGCACTTTAAGCGATGGGGCAGTGGTGAATGGGATTGTTAGAACAGCCAAATTTGAAAATGGAGATGATAGCTCTGTTATCGGCCCGGTATATGTAAGCAAAGAAAACCTGAATATTGATGTGGATGAATACTATGAGCTCTTCAATAAAAAGGAAACCCTCGAAAAGATCAAGGCTGAATATTTCTCTCTGCCACAAAAACTGATTCTGATTACCTGATGAAATTCAATTAGAATAAAAAATAAAAAAACTCCCTGAAATCAATTCTCAGGGAGTTTTTGTTTGATATTGTATTTGGCCAGGTAACAGTTAAACAATGTAGCAATTAATCAATGCAACCCTACACAAACTTCGTAACCCCCGGAACCGCAACAGGATAAAATCCATCCGCATTGGGAACCACAGGTGGCAATGCATCCCAATCATACACTTTTGGATGCAGGTCGATGCCCGAATTGATTGCTTTATCCCATTCAACCACTTGTCCGCTGTATGTTGCAAAGCGACCCAGAATTGATGTCATGCTACTTTTAGCTCCATTCTCTGCATCAGCAAATTTGTATTCACCTTTTGCAATAGCGGCAAATAATTCATCATGTTCGGTCTGGTAAGGGTTATTCTCTGTTTTGGTATCAAATTGATAAAGAATCTTTCCGCTATTATCTGTAATTCTTGCTGCCCCGCATTGAATCTTCCCTTTGGTGCCCACAAACAGCTCATCTACTTTGCTCATGGTTCCGGGTATATGTCTGCATTGGCTGTTTAATATCGACCCATCCGCATATTGAAATTCCACATAATGGTGGTCAAAGATCTCTCCATGATCTTTGCCTTTACGCACTTGTCTTCCTCCCATTCCCTGGGCTTTTACGGGATACCCTCCTTTGAACCAGTTAATCACATCCAGGTTATGGATATGCTGTTCGGTAATATGGTCTCCGCATAACCAGACAAAATAGTACCAGTTACGCATCTGGTATTCCATTTCTGTTTGATTGTATTTGCGGGGCCTTACCCAAACTCCATCATTATTCCACCATGCCTGGGCTGAAGTAATATCACCAATCAGGTCTTTTCGTTTAAATAATTCCCGATAGGAATTCTGATAATGTCTTTGTAACCCAACCACTACGTTCAATTTTTTTTCTTTGGCAATAGCCGCAGCGGCCAATACTTTTTGTATTCCGGCAGGGTCAGTGGCAACGGGTTTTTCCATGAATACATGTTTACCCTGGGCAATGGCTTCTTCAAAATGTATGGGTCTGAAACCAGGAGGGGTAGCCAATATCACAACATCCGCCAGTGCAATCGCTTTTTTATATGCGTCAAATCCGGTGAATTTTCTTTCTTCAGGTACATCAATCCGGGTTTTCATATTCACGGATTTACCAGCCGATTCATTTTCCATTTCCGATGAGATGGATTGATAGCATCTGTCCAGATTATCTCGGAATGCATCCGCCATGGCCACCAGTTTTACATTTTGCTTACTTAACAGGGCCTGTGTGGCAGCCCCGGTTCCCCGGCCACCGCAGCCTACCAAAGCTATTTTGATGGTATCATCAGCACCTGCAAAAAAATTAGCCCTGGAAAATAGGGGGGCAGCTATCAGACCACCCGCAAGTAAAGAACCTTGTTTTACAAATTCCCTTCGGGAAGCATTGGCAGAAGCATCGTTTTTCATGTGTTTTGTTTTATTATTTTCCGATATATTGTTTAAAAAATTGATTGGCTTCCTCCATGGTGGGTTGATGGAAGGGTCTTATCAGTCTGAACCCTACCGACCTCGCTTCGGTAAGCCACCATTTACTTTTTGGAATCTGCGGATCCCTTTTGTTCCAGGATGGGTCTGAATGAAATCTTCTGGCTGTGCTCAAATCTGCTGCATCTTCCAGATAACTGCCCCCCCGTAATGCTTTTGGATATTTTGCAGAATTCGGTAATACCATCGGGTCTAGCTGATTATCCTGTAAAGAAGCATATCTGTTCTCATCATAATGATCCAATGTCCATTCCATCACATTCCCAATCATATCACACAAACCCCAGGCATTGGGAAGTTTTTGCCCCACTTTTTGAAATTTATTATCACTATTGGCACTATACCATGCATACTTAGATAAACCTGTGGTATCATTCCCAAAATAATAAGCAGTAGTAGTCCCAGCCCGGCAGGCATATTCCCATTCTGCTTCGGTAGGAAGTCTGTAAAAAATCCCTGTTTTCTGGTATAGCCACCGGCAATACATAATGGCACTCATCTGTGACATACTATTGGCCGGATAGCCCCCTTCCTTTCCCATTCCCCAGGTGAGATCTACATATTGTGGACTGGGCCGGGTAATCGCATCCATATCAATATTCTGACTGGTGCTTTCGTCTTTTAGAAACACATCAAATTCATCTCGGGTAACTTCGTATTTACCCATCCAGAATGCAGATATCTGGATAGTCTTTTGAGGGCCTTCATCGGACTTCCTGTTTTTTTCAATAAGTGGACTACCCAGTAGAAATTTTCCACTCGGTATGGGAACCATCGTAAATGAAAATGAGCTCCCGGGAATTGCCTGACGGTAAACAGGAAAACTATCCACCTGATTTTTTGCATTACAAAGATGCGAAAGGGATAGCAGCGCAATCAGAAACAAAGTATTTTTCAAGAGGCATTCTTTAGAGGGAATTAAGTTAAGGAAATAATCATTACAATAAGAAATGATATCAAAAATCTAACGAATACCTATTTGGGTTAACTATTTGTCGGACTTCCAGTATCTATCAAAATTGGGAGTTTTATAATAAACTATTTTTTCATCTCTGATTACAGTAATCAAAAGGGCCGCTCTATTGCGGATTGCCAATTTTTTGGCAGATCCAATCTTTAATATACTACAGGCAGTGGCTAGCCAATCGGCATCGGTGCCATTTTCTGCGATAACCGTTACGTTTCGTTGTGATTGGATTCCATACCCGGTTCTGGGATCTATGATATGCGAGTATTTTTTGCCATTATGGGCAATATACTGGTACGCATCTCCAGATGTAGCTACAGCCATATTATGCAACACCAGATACCCCTGCAATAACTCATCGGTGGTTTCAGGTACATTTACGCCAACAACCCATCCCTGGCTGGTATTCGGAGAATCGCCCATAGCCATATCTCCTCCTGCATCCGCCAGAGATTGTTTGATACCCTGGTCCTTTAAAAAATTAACTATTTTTTGCGCAACATACCCTTTAGCAATGCCACCCAGGTCCAGTCGCATACCTTCAACAGGCATAAGAATAGAGTGGTGGGTACTATCAATAAGGATTCTTGACAGGCCAATCAATTGTCTTGCTTTGACAACAGATGAACTATCCGGAAACAATTTGGTTTTTCTGGCTTTTCGCCAAACCATGCTTAATGGACCAATACTGATATCATAAGCTCCCTTACTTTGCTGATAGGCTTTTTGAGAAGCCAGCAATATGTCGAGCATGGCAGGTGATACGTTTTGTTTCCCTTTACCGGCAAGTGCATTTAAGTGGCTTAGCTCACTATTTGGATCATAATCACTATAAATCAGGTTAAATGAATCAACCAGGGCAAAACATTTTTCCGATAAAATCTTTGCCTCCACAGAATCATGGGCTACAAAAACAATGTTTAGCGGGGAGCCCATTTTATTTTGTGAATAGCTGTATTTCTTTTCCTGCGAGGTAGCGGGGGAGATTAGCGTTACTGAAAATAAAAAAAATAGGAGCCTGTACAAATTTGTTGATTTATTAAAGTGTTCCCGTAAATTTAAAGCATAAATACGATTGCTATGCAAAGAAGAAAATTTGTTCAACAAAGTTTATTAGCCGGTGGATCTTTATTGGCTTTTACGGAAACGATGGGAAATAGTAAACAGGGAATACCCTTTGAAGATGCACCGCCTTTTCATTGCAATTACGGAATACATGATGGGATGTTTAAAAATCTGGCAGGAGATGATTTTATTGAGCAGATAAAATTTGCACACAGTGTTGGTTTCCGTGCTATTGAAGATAATGGAATGATGAAGCGAACGCCTGAACAACAAAAGAAAATCGGGGATACACTGGCGCAACTGGGTATGTCCATGGGGGTTTTCGTACTGGTTTTTGATGACTGGCCATTGCAAACCTCTTTAACCGGCGGGAAAAAGGAATGGCGGGACAAATTTGTTGCTTATTGCAAGGATGCGGTGGAAGTTGCTAAGCGTTGCCATGCTAAATGGATCACGGTTGTGCCAGGTAATTATGAAAGGTCTTTACCGGAAGGAATTCAAACAGCAAATGTGATTCAGTCTTTGCGGTTAGGAGCAGAAATTTTTGAACCTAACGGATTGGTTATGGTTTTGGAGCCGCTAAGCGATACGCCAGATCTTTTTTTAAGGCACTCCGACCAGACTTATGCTATGTGTAAAGCCATCAACAGTCCCTCCTGCAAAATATTATTTGACATGTATCATATGCAAAGAAATGAAGGGAATATGATCAAAAATATCGATTTGGTATATGATGAAATCGGGTATTTCCAAATTGGTGATAACCCCGGAAGAAAAGAACCGGGTACAGGGGAAATGAACTACCAGAATATTTTTAAACATATTTATAAAAAAGGGTATAAAGGGGTATTGGGTATGGAGCATGGAACGGCAAAGCCAGGAAAAGAAGGGGAATTGGCATTGATAAAAGCGTATCGGGACGCGGATACGTTTACTGATTAGCATGAGCTGTTTTAGCAAATTCTGAAATATTTTTTAGAATGTATCATATAATCATAACCTGCAATGGAAGAAAACATCGCGTCAGAACCCCAGTCTCTTGTATTAGAGAGCCATGCTATGGAGCATATTACAATAGCCTCAAAATGGGCGAAGTTTTTGGCTATAGCAGGATTTGTTTTTTGTGGTATCCTTGTTTTAGCCGGAATTCTTATGGCAACACGATCTGATTTATCTGCGAGTATGCAAAATCAAGGGTTTGCTAACAAAACTTATCTTTATCGTAGACCCGGCTTGGGTGGCATAACAGGGTTCATATACATATTGATTGCATTCATACAATTTTTCCCTGCTTTATTTTTATTTCGTTTCTCCAATAATCTGAGGGAAGCTGTGTATTTAAATGATCAATATTTACTGAACCAGTCCTTTAAAAATCTTAAAAAGTATTTCCAATTTATTGGTATTTGTATATTAATAGGGATTATTTTGTATTTATTTTTATTCGGGATCATTTTAATGGTAAAGGCATTCCGATAAACAGGAAATGCTGATTGGACCTTGGATTTGTAAAATACAATCCTTTTATTAGTGTAATTTTGTATCCATTTCAGCAAATTAGATAATGATACGGAATGAAGGCCAAGCTCAAGCGACTCTCTGAACATTTAGAAGGGGAATTATTTTTTGATACTACCATGCGTAGTTTATACGCAACAGATGCTTCGGCTTATCGTGAAATGCCTCTTGCTGTAGCTATTCCGGCATCTAAAAAAGATATCCTTACCCTGATCAATTTTGCCAGAAGAAATAAGACTTCATTGATTCCTCGTACAGCAGGAACTTCGCTGGCTGGACAGGTAGTGGGGAATGGAATCATCGTAGATGTTTCAAAGAATTTTAATAAAATTATCAGTTTCCATAAAGAAGAAAAAAACATTCGGGTTCAACCGGGGGTGATAAGGGATGAATTGAATCGTTTTCTGGAGCCACATGGGTTGTTATTCGGTCCTGAAACTTCAACTGCCAACAGAGCAATGATAGGAGGGATGGTAGGGAATAATTCCTGCGGATCCAATTCAATGATCTACAGAAGTACGCGTGAGCATTTACTTGAAGTAACCGCTTTTTTAAGTGATGGATCAGAAGTGGTTTTTAAGGAATTGAGTATTGATGGATTTCATGAAAAATGTGAATTGGATTCCTTAGAAGGAGAAGTGTACAGAAATATCCGGAAACTATTGAGCAATTATGATAATCAGGTCGAGATTCGCCGACAGTTTCCAAGAAAATCAGTTGAAAGAAGAAATACTGGATATGCCATCGATTTATTGGTAGATACAGCGCCATTTACTGCAGGAGGAGATGATTTTAATTTTTGTTCACTAATAGCAGGGTCTGAGGGTACACTTGCATTTATCACTGAAATCAAATTATACCTGGTTCCATTACCTCCCAAAGAATTGGGCCTTTTATGTGTTCATTTTCATTCGGTAGATGAAGCCTTACGAGCCAACCTGATTGCTGTAAAATACCAGCCAAGTGCCAGTGAACTGATTGATCATTATATTTTGGAATGTACCAAGGATAATATCGAACAAAGTAAAAACCGATTTTTTGTAAAAGGAGATCCGGGCGCAATTCTGGTCATTGAATTTGCAAAAAATACCCGGGAAGAAGTATTGAGAATTACTACGGAAGTGGAAGCAGAAATGCGGGAGGCTGGATTGGGTTACCATTTCCCGGTTTTATTTGGGAATGACACCAAAAAAATATGGACACTTCGGAAAGCAGGATTAGGGCTTTTAAGCAATTTACCAGGGGATGAGAAAGCAGTTCCGGTTATAGAGGATACAGCGGTATCTGTTCGTGATCTGCCTGCCTATATAAGGGAGTTCAATGAAATACTTACCAAACATAATCTTCATGCAGTACACTATGCCCATGCGGGATCTGGAGAATTGCATTTGCGGCCCATCATTAATCTCAAAACCAAAGAAGGGAATGCATTGTTCAGAACCATAGCGCAAGAAGTAGCTACTTTGGTAAAGAAATACAGGGGCTCCTTAAGTGGTGAGCATGGTGATGGTAGATTGAGGGGGGAATTTATTCAGCAGATGGTGGGTGAAAAGAATTACCAGTTGTTCAAAGAGATAAAACATTGTTGGGATCCGGAGAATATCTTCAATCCAAATAAAATCGTGGATACTCCCCCGATGAATACGATGCTACGATACGAACCGGGACAATTTACCCCTGAGTTCAATACCTTATTCCGCTTTCATAAGCAGAATATACTGCAACACGCTGAGCAATGCAATGGATCGGGCGATTGCCGGAAAACACATTTGGCGGGAGGTACGATGTGTCCTTCCTTTATGGCTACCCGAAATGAAAAAGACTCTACCCGGGCAAGAGCAAATATCCTTCGCGAATTTCTGACACATTCTGAAAAAGCCAATCGGTTTGATCATAGGGAGATTTATCAGGTAATGGATCTTTGCTTGAGTTGCAAAGCCTGTAAATCAGAATGCCCTTCTAATGTAGATATGGCCAAATTAAAAGCAGAATTCCTGCAACAATATTATGATGCAAACGGTGTCCCATTCCGGTCAAAATTGATCGCTAATTTTTCCAAGGCTGCCAGAATCGGAATGTTGTTTCCATCATTATATAATTTGGTAGTGTCCGGGTATCTTACCGGAAATATCATCAAATATTTCTCAGGCTTTGCTTTGAAACGGTCTATGCCAAAACTTTCCGCAAAAACCCTGCTGAAATGGTACGAGGAACATCAAAAAGAAAATAATCCAAAGGGAAATAGGAAAGTATATCTGTTTTGTGACGAGTTCACCAAATATAATGATGCCCATATCGGTAGTAAAGCCATCCTGCTTTTGGAAACACTGGGATATGAAGTGGTGATACCCCAACACGAAGAAAGCGGTAGAACCTGGTTATCAAAAGGCCTTATCCGAAAAGCCCAACAAATTATCAATCGAAACATCGCAGCCCTAAGCCCCATTATTTCTGCTGAACATCCCCTGATTGGTATTGAACCTTCTGCCATCCTCACTTTTAGAGATGAATATCCTGATCTTGCCGCAGATGATCAATGGGAAGCAGCCAAATCACTTTCTAAAAATGTATTCCTGATCGATGAATTTATTGCATCTGAAATCCAGAAGGGAAATATCTCCAGTAACTCATTTACACGAAAAAAGAAACATATCAAATTGCACGGTCATTGTCAGCAAAAAGCCATTTCTTCTACAGCAGTTTCAGCACAAATTTTATCCTTGCCTGAACATTATACAGTAGACACGATACCTTCCGGTTGCTGTGGCATGGCTGGTTCTTTTGGTTTTGAGAAAGAACATTACCAGTTATCAATGGATATAGGGAAGCTGGTATTATTCCCTGCAATTCTTGAACAGGCAGACGATACTATTATTGCGGCACCTGGCACCAGTTGCAGACACCAAATAAAAGATGGGACTGGCAAATTGGCAAAACATCCCGTTGAAATATTGTATGAGGCATTGGCCTGATTGGTAGCTATTGTCAGCATTTTGTCAAATGGCAGTTTTAAGGTGACTTTAATTCTTAAATGAATGAATGTTCACTTAAGTTTGTGGATTGAAGCCTCGCGACGATAAAAAAATTGACCAGATTTTCAATGCAACCCTTGGATTGGTAAAACAAAAAGGGCTTGCCGGAATTACTATGTGTGAAATTGCCAAAGAAGCAGGTTTGGCTACTGGTACGGTTTACATTTACTTTAAAAGTAAAGACGAGCTCTTAAATATGCTTTTTTCTGAATGCCGGAAATCTTCTATCGACAATTATTTCATCAATTATGATCCGGCAAGTCCTTTCAAGATTGGTTTTAAAAATGTATGGATGAATATTCTTAAATTCCGGATACAGAATTTTGAAGAAGTGGTATTCATGGATCAATGTTATCATTCTCCATTTATCAACGATTGTACTAAAAAACTAACAAAAGAAATCACCAGTCCTATATTCAAACTGATTGAAAAGGGAAAAGAACAAGGCTATTTGAAAAATGTGGATACCTTTTCATTACTCATTTTTATGATTGGTGGCATACATGAAGGAGTTAAGAACGCGCATTATAGTCAAAAACCCCTCACTAAATCAACCATCGATTCGATGTTTGACATGTGTTGGGATGGATTAAAAGCTTGATTGATTTTTAATTGATATCTATATTTAAAAGGATTATGAGAAAATTGTTTACTTTTTGTATAACAGCCACGTGGTTGATTGCGGGATTACCGGCCCTGGCCCAATCCAGGCCTGATTCTGTATTACACGATGCCAGTCTTGCCGGCTGTGTTCAGTATGCACTTACCCACCAGCCTGTTTTACAGCAGTCGCTATTGGATGAGAGTATAACAGAAAAACAAATTCAGACCAAACTGGCAGACTGGTACCCGCAAATAGGGTTGAATTATAACCTGCAGCATAACTTTGAATTACCTGCGGCTTATTTTACGGGAGCCTATATACGTAGCGGTACTTTCAACTCTTCTAATGTTGGACTTAGCCTGACGCAAAATATTTTTAATAAAGATGTGTTATTAGCCAGTAAAACAGCCGATGATATCCGCAAGCAATCAAAACAAAATACAAGTTTTAATAAAATAGATATTGCTGTGAATGTTAGTAAAGCGTTTTATGATGTGTTATTAACCAGGCAGCAGGTATCTGTATTGGATGAGGATATCAGTCGGCTTCAAAAAAGTTTACAGGATGCTATAAGCCAATACCAAAGTGGCGTAGCAGATAAAACTGATTATAAACGGGCAACAATTGCATTGAATAATGCAAAAGCACAAAGAAAGCAGTCGGCAGACCTGATCATTGCGAAAACCACTTATTTAAAGCAGCTAATGGGAATGCCAAATGAAATGGAGCTAAAATTAAATTATGATACGAATTCAATAGAAAAAGATGCGATCATTGATACCCTGAGTCAGGTTCAATATGAAAATCGGATAGAGTATCAGTTATTGCAAACACAACAAAGACTGCAACAAGCCACACTGAAATACTACAAAAACAGTTACCTGCCTTCTGTTTCAGCTTTTGGTGCCTATAATCTTGGATACCTCAATAATGATTTAGCGAAAACCTATTCCCAAACTTTTACCAATTCCAATATTGGTATTATGCTGACCATGCCTATTTTTCAGGGTAATAAAAGAATATACCAGGTAAGACAGGCTGAATTTCAGACCAGACGGATTGATTGGGATCTTGCTGCATTAAAGAGTAAGGTAAATACACAATACGCACAGGCTATGTCTTTGTACAAAGGAAACCTGGCGTATTATCTATCACTGAAAGAGAATGTGGTATTGGCTGATGATGTGTACAAAACCATCGGTCTGCAGTATAAATCAGGGATCAAAACCTACCTGGATGTGATTATCGCAGAATCTGACCTCAGAACGGCACAAATCAATTTCTATGATGCCCTGTTCCAGTTGGTCCAGAGCAAATTTGATGTTCAAAAAGCAATGGGAACCATACAATATTAAAAAATAAATCAAGGATAAACCTTCTATCAATATGGGAAATCTAATCAGTAAGTCGGGCTTGTTTTTTAGCAGTGTACTTATTTTGTCAGCATGCAGTGCGCCAAAAGCTCCAGAGCAAAAAGCACCGCCGCCAGTTCCGGTTTCAGTTTATCAGGTAACTAAACAGGCGGCAATGTATTTTGATAATTATCCAGCAACCATCACACCTTTAAATCAGGTTGATCTAAAGGCGCAGGTAACCGGATATATTACAGGAATATATTTTAAAGATGGGCAACATGTAAGTAAGGGAGAAAAATTGTATGATATAGATCGTTTGCAATACCAGGCAAATTATGATCAGGCCGTTGCCAACCTGAATGTTGCAAAAGCCTCTTTGGCAAAAGCACAGCAGGATGCAGATAGATATACCGAATTATTAAAACAGGATGCGATTGCCAAACAAAAAGTAGATTATGCCTTGGCAGATTTGCAGAGTGCAAAAATGCAGGTAGCGGCTGCACAGGCAAATGTATCAAGACTATCCAATGATCTCCGGTTTTCTATTATTTATGCGCCTTTTGATGGAACAATTGGAATATCTCAGGCTAAAATAGGAACACTGGTAACCGCTAACCAGAATATACTGAATACGGTTTCTTCAGATGATCCGATGGCTGTTGATATTGCTGTTGATCAGAAAGATATTTCTCGTTTTATAGATTTACAAAAGAACCCGGGGAAACCATCTGATTCTACTTTTACCCTGGCACTACCGGATAACTCAGTATACGCAAAACCAGGATATATCAGTCTGCTGGATAGAGCCATAGATCCTCAAACAGGCACAATTAAAACCAGATTGATATTTAATAATACTGCCGGACAATTAAAAGCAGGAATGAATACCACTTTACGGGTGAGAAATAATAATGCGGGCCTCTTCCTGATGGCTCCCTATAAAGCAGTACTTGAGCAAATGGGTGAATTTTTTGTTTTTGTTGTAAATGACAGCAGCAAAGTATCCCAGAAAAAAATAAGTCTGGGTACAAGAATAGGGGATAAAATCATTATCAAAGATGGACTACAGGAAGGAGATAAAGTAGTAACAGAAGGGATACAAAAATTAAAAGAAGGTACAAAAGTAATGGCAGCATCTCCAAAGGCTAATAAATAATAAGCAAAGACAATTATGATCGCAAATCTATTTATCAAACGCCCCGTTACCGCAATCGTTATCTCTTTGGTAATTGTTCTGTTGGGTGTATTATCTATATTGAACCTGCCCATCAGTCAATACCCCGAAATCACGCCACCTACTGTGCAGATTACCGGGAATTTTACCGGAGCAGATGCACAAACAGTTGAACAAACCGTAACCACACCAATTGAAACCCAGGTAAATGGTACACCCGGTATGGCCTATTTGCAAAGTTCCAGTACCAGTGATGGCAGAACTACTATTACGGCAACACTGAAAGTAGGAACCAATGCAGACATTGCTGCTTTGGATATACAGAACAGGGTTGGAATTGCAACCCCTCAACTGCCGGATGATGTAAAAAGACTCGGATTGGTTACACGGAAAAGAAACCCCAGTATCCTGATGCTGGTAGCCATGTATTCACCCAATGGAACGCATGCCGCCCCATTCCTGGATAACTACACAAATATTTTTGTCCGGGATGCACTTTTAAGGGTACCGGGCGTAGGTGATATTTTTTCCAGGGCAGATGATTTCAGTATGCGTATCTGGCTGAAAACAGATAAGCTGGCACAACTCGGACTTACCGCCTCGGATGTCATTAATTCATTGCAGGAACAGAATGTACAAATTGCAGCCGGATCAGTGGGCGCCCCACCGCAAAATAGTGTACAGGCATTTGAATATACCGTATTTACCAATAGCCGTTTAAGTACGGAACAGGAATTTGGCGAAGTGATTGTTAGAACCAAACCAACGGACGGATCTGTAGTTCATCTGAAAGATGTAGCACGGATTCAACTCGGTAAATTCAGTTATGCCAGTAATTCATTTGTTGATGGAAAGCGTGGGTCTTACCTCCTCGTATACCAGGCTCCCGGTAGTAATGCATTGGAAACTGCCAAAGGGGTATACAAGGCAATGGATGAATTGAAAAAATCTTTTCCTAAGGATATTGATTATGTTGTGCCTTTTGAAACGGTATCTGTGGTGAAAGTCTCCATCAGTGAAGTAATTGATACATTATTGGAAGCATTAGGGCTGGTTGTGCTAGTGGTATTTCTTTTCTTGCAAAGTTGGCGCGCTACGCTGATACCTGTATTGGCCATCCCCGTGTCCATTATCGGAACATTTGCTTTCTTCATTCCGCTTGGATTTACGATTAATACACTTACCATGTTTGGTTTTGTATTGGCGATTGGTATTGTGGTAGATGATGCGATTGTGGTAGTTGAAGCCGTGCAACACTATATTGATCATGATAAGCTGTCTCCCAAAGAAGCTACCATGCATGCAATGAAGGATATTTCCGGTCCCGTTGTGGCAATTGCATTGATATTAGCCGCGGTATTTGTGCCTGTTGGATTTATACCGGGTATTGTGGGCAGATTATATCAGCAGTTTGCCATTACAATTGCGATCTCTGTTTTGATCTCAGCTTTTGTAGCACTTTCTTTAACGCCTGCCTTGTGCTCTCTGTTTTTAAAACCCATGGATATTAATAAAAAATCAAAAGGGCTGAACCAGTTTTTTTACCGATTCAATCAATGGTTTTCCAGGGTAACCAGTGGATATTCCAATGGAGTAAAAGCATGTATCAAAGGAGCTCCTTATGTATTGGTATTGCTCGCATGTATTATGGTGGGAACCGGTTTACTATTTAAAAACAAACCATCCGGTTTTATTCCTTCTGAAGATGAGGGCCGTTTATACGTTACGTTTGAATTACCCGAAGCATCTTCCACTACCAGAAGCCTGGAAGTAATGGATTCTGTTATGGCCATATTGAAAACAACACCGGGGATGGCCCATTTTGCAGCATTGGGAAGTTTTAATATCATCACCGGTGCAACCAAATCGAATAGTGGAACCGTATTCACCCAGTTAAATCCATGGGATGAACGTAAAGATAAAAGTTTGCAGATAACGGCTATGACAGCCTCTTTACAAAAAAGAATGGCAGCTATTAAAGGGGCAAATGTACTGGTAATCTCTCCACCGGCTATTCAGGGATTGGGACAAACCGGGGGATTCACTTTTGAATTGGAACAGAAAGAAAGTACTGATGATATTAAGCAGTTTGAAAAAACAGTCAATAACTTCACAGCCGAATTAAATAAGCGGCCAGAAATTGCCCGGGCATTTTCCTTCTTTACAGCCCGAACTCCTGGATATAAAGTTGATGTGGATAGGGAAAAATGTAAAAAATTAGGGGTGTCAATTGCAGACGTATATAATACCATGCAAACCTATCTGGGTAGTAGATATGTAAATGACTTTACCATTTACGGGAGAAATTTCAGGGTTGTGGCACAGGCAGATACCATGTTCCGGTCTGATATAAAAAATCTAGACCAGTATTATGTAAAAAACCAGGCAGGCACATTATTGCCATTAAGCACAGTGATTACATATACTACTATGGAAAGTGCACCATTGATTACCCATTATAACCTTTTCCGTACTGCTGAAATCAATGGTGGACCCAAAGAAGGATTTAGTAGCGGACAGGCTATTCAGGCATTAAGAGAAGTAGCAGAAAAAACACTTCCGGCCGGATATGGGTATGAATTCTCCGGATTGAGCAGGGAAGAGATCAATGCAGGGTCCAGTACCGTATATATTTTCTCCCTGTCCATACTCTTTGTATTCCTGTTCCTGGCTGCCTTATATGAAAGCTGGTCAGTACCGTTTTCTGTATTATTTGCTGTTCCTACCGGAGCGTTTGGTGCCATCTTAACTTTAACCCTGTTACCTGCACTTACCAATAACGTATATGCACAAATTGGATTGGTTACATTGATTGGTCTCGCGGCTAAGAATGCAATTCTGATTGTCGAGTTCGCCAAAGAACGTGTGGATACCGGTATGGAAATTATTCCGGCTACTATTGCGGCGGTTAAATTGCGATTAAGACCGATTATCATGACTTCCCTTGCATTTATATTGGGAGTAATGCCATTGGCTTTTGCAACGGGTGCAGGTGCAGTAGCAAGAACAACGATTGGATGGACAGTGTTAGGAGGTATGCTGGGAGCAACTCTTTTGGCAATCTTTATTGTACCTGTCTTGTTTGTCACAATTTCCAAACTGGCATATGGTAAAAAAGAACTGACAGAAATTAAGGAACATGTTACAGGTAAATTGAGTGAATAAGATACGCATTCAGCCGGAGATTTGCAGATCCATGTGAACTGATAATCTCCGGCTGCTATATTATAATGACTAACCTGATTAGAGCGTCTTATTGCATCTGTCCGATTATCCGATTCGGTTCTATAGTCTATTTGAGTTAGTTTTGTATCCTGTTATTGAACAGTAATCATGGATATAGCAAAGGAACTTGGTAAACAGTTTTCGGCAGATAAATTGAAAACGGCATTGATTGACCGCTATGCGTATGCCGGTGACGCTGGGTTTTATTACTTGCTTCCCAAAGCAGTTATTCAACCTGACTCAATAAAAGATATTCAACAACTTTTTTTATTTGCGCATCAACACCAGATCCCGCTTACTTTCCGGGCTGGGGGTACCAGCTTAAGCGGTCAGTCAATTACAGATGGAATTCTGGTGGATATAAGTAAGCATTGGAAAAAAATGCAGCCCCTGGAAAATGGGCAATTCATCAAAGTGCAACCTGCAGCGATCGGTGCACAGGTAAACTGGCAGCTACTTCCTTTCTCTAAAAAAATTGGCCCCGATCCCGCTTCTATCAGCGCGGCAATGATGGGGGGGATATTGTCCAATAACAGCAGCGGCATGTGTTGTGGGGTAATCGATAATTCCTACCATACCCTCATATCAATTCATTTTGTGTTACCCAATGGAAATGAATATAACACCGCCGTAAATGAAGATTACGAAAAATTTGCTTTACAGGATTCGGAGATTTATGAAACGATACTGACATTACAAAAAAGCATTCTTTCCAATGAAGGGTTGGTTGAAAAGATCAAAAGAAAATACAAAATCAAAAATACGGTTGGATATGGCATCAATGCCTTTATCGATTACCAACATCCATTAGATATCCTTTCCCATTTATTGATTGGTGCAGAAGGCACACTTGCTTTTATTGCAGAAGCAGTGTTAAAAACAATCCCGGATAAAAAATATAAAACAACCGGTATCTTATTTTTTGAGAACCCTGTATTGGCTGCAGAAGCCATTCCTTCATTAAAAAATACAAATGCAGAAGCGCTTGAGTTAATGGACCGTCCTGCGCTCAGGTCAATAGAACATCTCGATTATTGTCCGGAAATCGTCAAGTCATTACCTCCTGATGCAACCGCTATTTTATGTGAATACCAGGCGGCTAGCCAAGAGGAGTTGGATGCCCTTTTCACGAATGCCTTACCCGTAATGGATTCATTACAGGTTATAGCCAAACTGTCTTTTACGCTTGATCGTAATGAGCAGGCAAAACTTTGGAAGCTTAGAAAAGGAATGTATCCATCAGTAGCTGCTGTCAGGGCAAAAGGCACTACTGCCATGCTGGAAGATGTTGCGGTTCCTTTAGAAAGCCTGGGAAAAGCCGTTACTGATCTTCAGGCTTTATTTATACAATATGGATATACCAATGCCATCATTTTTGGACACGCCAAAGAAGGGAACCTTCATTTTCTGGTTACCCAGCCGGTTAATTCAAAAGAAGAAATTCAGGTGTTTGAAGCCTTTAATAATGATCTGGCCGCTTTGATCATTCACAAGTACCAGGGCTCATTAAAAGCAGAACATGGAACCGGCAGGCAGATCGCACCCTTTGTAAAAGATGAATGGGGCGATGATGCATATCTGGTGATGCAGACACTAAAAAAACTTATTGATCCCAAAAATATCCTCAACCCAGGTGTCATCATCAACCCGGATGACCAATGCCATTTGAAAAACATGAAAACCATGCCCGTGGTTGAGGAAGAAGTGGACAAATGCGTTGAATGCGGTTACTGCGAACACCGATGCCCAAGCAGAAATTTTACATTAACACCTCGTCAGCGAATCCAGATCAGACGCTCATTACAAAGATTGCAATCAGCAGGCGATAAGGACAATTTTGAAACCCTTAGTAAGGAGTTTAGCTTTTCTGGCATGGATACCTGCGCAGTGGATGGAATGTGTGCTACCGATTGTCCTGTTGAAATCAACACCGGTGAATTGATCAAGAGACTCAGAAGAGAAAATCATTCCGGTCTTGCCAATAAAACAGCTTTACAGATTGCCAAACATTTTGGCAGGGTAGAAAGTTTGGTTAAAATAGCCCTGAAAAGCGGCAACCTGGTTAATCGGTTGGCAGGAAGAAAAAGCATGACGAATATTACTGGTGCCATAAAGAAGATAGTACCTGCATTTCCTTTATGGACAAGTGCGATCAGTAAACCCGTTAAGATCAAACCCAATAATATACCCGGAGCGGATGTTGTTTATTTTCCCTCCTGTATTACGAGAATGATGGGGGCCGATAAAACAGAAGAGGTTTCTATTGCAGAGATCATAACCTCATTATGTGAAAAGGCAAAACTTACTGTATTTATAGCCAACCATACTTCCGGGGTTTGCTGTGGACAGTTATTTTCTTCTAAAGGGTTTATACCGGCTTACCGGCATACAGTCAATGATACCATTGAAAAATTATGGGAATGGACAAGTCAGGGAAAATCTCCTGTATTAATGGATGTTACTTCCTGCACGCATTCCATACAAGGAGCAAGACCCTATTTAACAGAAACGAATCAATTGTATTTTGATAAACTCAGGTTTATTGATAGCATCGATTTTGCAGCAGATTATTTATTGCCAAGATTGCAGGTTACACAAAAAATGAAGCGGATTGTTTTTCACCCGGTATGCACGGTATATAAAATGAACCTGATGCAGAAATTGCAGCGTATTGGGAAAGACTGTGCAGAACTTTCGGATATTCCATTATCCACCGGATGCTGCGGGATGGCCGGTGACCGTGGATTTTATTACCCGGAGCTGACAAAATCGGCTACTCAGGAAGAATCTGCTGAAGTTTTGCAGAATCAATACGACGGGTACTATTCCTCAGGCAAAACCTGCGAAATGTCATTACAGGAAGCGACACACAAAAATTACCAATCTATTTTTTATCTTCTACAGGAAGTTACCAAGCCGTAAAAAGGGTTTGAATGAGAAAGCGGTTATTCATGACTATGGATAGAGCAAATATTTTTTTCTCATTTCTTTAAACTGACTTAGCCCAGGCTCCCAGGTTTTTCTGATTTCTTCCTCAGATACTCCGGCCATAATCTGTTCTTTAAAAAGAGTGGTGCCTGCCAGTTTATCTATATTGCCCATTTCCCTACTTTGTTTGTAATCAAAGAATTTTTCCTTGTAGGGATAGGCTTTGTACATCTCTATCATCCATTGAATATGTATTTTACCAGATTTGTGTAGCTCATTAATATTATACTTTCTAAGATCAAGCCCATAACAAACCTGATCACTATGCAGCGGTGTCTCTGCCATGCCTTTGATTCCGGTTGGGGTAAAATTAAATGAGTATTGTCCCTTTAATTCAGGATTACCCAATACGGAAAATGGAAAATAGGTTCCTCTTCCCTGACTAATCACGGTTCCCTCAAATAAGCAAAGGGTAGGGTATAACATGATGGATTGTTGGGTATTCAGATTGGGTGAGGGTTGAACAGGAAGGGTATAAGCCATATCATGTGCATAGTTGGCAACCGGAATGATATGAATCGTACATTTTTCTTTATTTGCTAGCCAACCCTCTCCATTCAGCATCTGGGCAAATTCGCCAATGGTTAAACCATGTGAGATGGGAATGGGAAACATGCCAATCCCGGATTTTAATTTCATATCCAGTATAGGGCCATCAATCAGGTACCCGTTTGGGTTAGGGCGATCCAGTATCAGTAATTCTTTTCCATTTTCAGCACAGGCTTCCATTAGCCTTGCCAATGCATTGATATTCGTATAAAACCGGCAGCCTACGTCCTGTAAATCATATACCATGATATCTACATCGGCCAGATCTTCTTTACTGGGCTTTGACTTGGCTCCGTACAGTGAAATAACCGGAATTCCAGTGGCCGGATCTACTTCGTCCGCCACTTTGGCCCCCGCACTCGCATTACCCCTAAACCCATGTTCAGGTCCGAATACTTTTACGATATGTATTCCCAACTTTTGTAAGCTATCAACAAGGTGGGTATGTGCAATCACTGTAGTAGGATTTGCAAGTACCGCAACCCTTTTGTTTATTAAATAAGGTAGATATTTATCCGTTTGGTCGGCACCGGTTTGAATACCTGCTTTTTCTGATGAAGCAACACCTAATGATTTGAGCGGGGGCTTGCAAAAGCTGATCACCAGGGAAAACAGACAGGCTAGTGGCAATACAATGGTCTTTTTCATATGGGAGAATTCTTATTAAATATACAATGACTCTGAGACATAGCAAATTTCGGATAGTAATCAATCAGGGAAATGAGCTGGGCATGGCTTTTTCTTTTTGATAATATTTTTCAAATAAGTATTTGACACAACTTATTTTTATGTATGCATATAACCGTACCCACGATCGTTAAAAAATTCAACCTGCTTCCCCATCCCGAAGGAGGATATTACAAAGAAACCTATCAGTCAGCCGAATCGATCGCAAAAGAGGCTTTACCAGATAGATTTGGCGGGCCAAGACCTTTTTCCACTGCCATTTATTTTTTGCTTGAGTCAGGTAATTTTTCTGCATTTCATAGAATCAAAAGTGATGAATGCTGGCATTTCTATGCCGGAGATCCGCTTCATGTACATGTAATTTACCCAGATGGTAATTATGCTTTATTAGAACTGGATAACCAACTTAACCATGGTTCCACTTGTCAGGCAATCGTACCTGCCGGGGCCTGGTTTGCTTCAGAAACGGCAAGTGGTGGGAGTTTTTCCTTTGTAGGTTGTACGGTTTCACCCGGCTTTGATTTTGCCGATTTTGAACTGGCTAAATCAGCAGAATTGTCAGCTTTATTTCCAACGCATACTCCCCTTATCCAAAGACTATGCAGGATATAAGAGGGTTAGTAATTAGTAAGCTTAATTTTATTTGCAGACTGGATACTAAGCATGCTTTATGAGGGAGAAATGTATAATCAGGTATCCCAGTACCGATAAGAAAAGAATTCCCAGAATAGCGATGAGTAACCAGTTCTGATCTGCTAATTTTCTTTTATTCTTTCTTTTTCGTTTTTTCTCGGTTTGCTTATGTAGCTGTTTGTTCAATTCTGCTGTTAATTTCGCAATTTGAACCGGGTCAGCAAATCCTTGTAATCCTTCCACAGCATCATTTACAAAAGAGGAATCTGCCATCAGATTTTCAATGGCAAATCGCTCTTCTTTCGAAGCAGTTCCTTCCAAATACCGCATCAACTCATCTGGATCGATGGGATTTTCGGGTTCTAATATATCATGAAGACCATTCATTTCGTTTGATTCATTTTCTTTTCAACGAGTATTTTCAAATTCCGCTTTCCATTCTGAATATAACTCTTAACCTGTAACAGGCTGAACCCCGTACTATTGACAATTTCCTGATAACTTCTTTTCTGCAGATAGAATAAAGTTACACAGGATTTTTGCTCCGAATTTAATTCTTCCAGTGCATTTTCAAGTAAAGTGAGCGTTGCTTCCTTTTCCAATAGTTCCTGTCGGTCAGATTCAGGGCTGGTCAGTTGTATTTTTTCTTCTACGGGGATAAAGATATTCTTATCCCTCAATTTCATCAGGCAATGGTTTTTGGCAACCATGTATAGCCAGCTTTTTAGGTAAGCTACCTTGTATTTGCTTAATTCTGTGATAGATTTTAGGAATATTTGTTGAACAGCATCCCGGGCTTCTTCTTCATTCTTCAGGTATTTCATGCAAACTCCCAGCAATAATACCGTATACCGCTGCAAAACCAACCCCAGCCATTGGTTGTCTTTGTCGCTGTAATATCTTTCCAGCAGTTCTGTATCACTTATATGGTCAAATGGGTCATTTCGCACAATTTGAAAATAAAGCATTTTTAGTATAGATGCATTCTTTCCAAAATTCCATACCTTGAATCTAAATTTACAGAATGGCTTTTGTTGTATGTATTGTACCGGTTTGTCCAATGCGGCGGGAACCCAATCATCGGAGCGAAATGGTTAGTCAGCTTTTGTTTGGAGAAATTGCAGAAGTATTGGAAGAAGCATCGGTATTCACTAAGCTCAGGTACTTATATGATGGATACGAGGGCTGGTGCCAGAATACACAGTTTACGCCAATCAAATCCACTCAATTTGACCCCAACAATAAATGTCTCACAGCTGATTGGGTAAATACCGGTAGTTTGAATGGTTACCCGGTTCAATTGCCGCTGGGTGCTTCTTTAGGTATCTTACAAAATGGAAGAGCACAGATCGGTAATTTTGAAATTGCGTATAAAGGGAGGGTACATGATCCTGAAAAAACTTTGTTTACAGAACAGATGGTCAGGGCCGTTAGCTCTCTCTATATGAACACCGGCTATTTATGGGGCGGCAGATCTGTATATGGAATTGATTGTAGTGGATTTGTTCAGCAGGTATTTCGGTTTTTTAACAAATCCCTTCCCAGAGATGCATACCAACAGGCCGAACAAGGGGAGAGCATTGGCTTTTTACAGGAAGTGAAATGTGGCGACCTTGCTTTTTTTGATAATGCCGAAGGTAAGATTACGCATGTGGGTATTTTATGGAATAGTAACACCATTATTCATGCATCCGGAAAAGTGAGGGTAGATCCTATTGATAATCTGGGGATCATCAGCAGCGATTCGGGTGAGCGAACACATCATTTAAGGATTATCAAGAGATATGCCTAACAAAAAAGCAGCTGATTCAGCTGCTTTTTTTAATATAATAGAGTAGAAATAAAATTAAATCAGATCAAGCGCTTTGGCGAAATAAGTAACCGTACCAGGTAATGCTAACCAAAAGAACTGGCGGTAAACCACCAATAAAACAATCATAATAGTCAGCCAAAAAAAACAAAGTGCCCAATATTTACCTGTTGATTGTTTCGCTTCCATTTGTTTGATTTTTGGCAAATATAAGGCGAGAAGATGATTTTACCATTTTCAGTGGGGAGAATCTTGCATATTTGTTTCGGTGTTTGACCCTTCCTTGGGAGGCTTTGCCTTGGAATTATCAAAAAACAGCATTTTCAAGGCGATGAGCATCATGACAACAGCGAATATCTTCTTTACTTTTTCATCACTTAGCGAGATAGCCAGTTTGCTTCCCAGAAAACCTCCCGCAACAAATGCAATCGATACCACAATTACATAGTTTATATTCAGGTAACCTTGTTTATAGTATTGCATTACAGCCAGTATCCCTACCGGAAGTAAAAGGATACCCAGGGATGTTCCTTGCGCTTGTTTTTGGGTAAAACCCAGAAAAAAAACAAGGGCCGGAACAATGATTACCCCGCCGCCTATGCCAATCAGTCCACTTAAGAAGCCTGCGGCAAGACCTACTAATACCAATAATGCGATTGTTCCCCAACCCATAATGAATAGGATTTAAACAATAAAAATAACACCCAGCCTTATCTCAATAATTGTCTACTTCACGTTGATAAAAGTCTCTTTATAGAATGCAATGGCTTCTTCTATAATACTTAGTGCCTGTGCTATATCACCAAAATCCTCCACTACCACTGTTTTATTTTCTAATTTTTTATATTCTTCAAAAAAGTGCCGAAGCTCATCAAAAAAATGCTTGGGCAGTTCTTCAATATTATTATAGTGATTTACACCGGGATCTGTTGCTGCTACTGCAATAATCTTATCATCCGGATCGCCTCCATCTATCATTTGCATTACACCCACTACTTTGGCTTCCATTAATGTAAGTGGCTGAACAGGTAATGAGGTAATCACCAGAATATCCAATGGATCTTTATCTCCTCCATAAGTTTGAGGGATAAACCCATAATTAATCGGGTAATAAAAAGAAGAAAAAATAACCCTGTCCAACCGTAATAAACCGGTTGGCTTATCAATCTCGTATTTACACCTCGATCCCTGCGGTATTTCTATGATCGCATTAACAACTCTGGGTGCATTGGTTCCAGGTGAAACACCATGCCATGGATGAAGAACATGTAGCGGATTCATTTTTTATGATTTAGTTTTTTATATTTTTCGCATTCGGAAACGATTGTAAAGAATAAAGGTTTGTTAAGTTACTGATTCTATCAATCAAACCAGATTCTTACCACTAAAGTTTAACTCTCCAATTGTCTTTTTGTTTCACAACTGCCAGACTATCGGATACTTTATCAACTGAGTTGCTGAAATAAATAAGCGTAATTGAGTCGTTAAGCTCTTTCACTTCCCGGATATTGATAGAAGCTGTCCGGTATTGTTGGCGTTCTTCCTTGTCTTTAAGCCGGTATTTTCTTTCAATTTCCTGCAACTTTACATTTTCTCCCGCCTTTGTATCACTAAAAAATGCAGCTTTTGAAAAATCACCTGTTAAACAGGCATTGATAAACTCCCTGCCTGCATCCAGGGCATTTTCTGCTTTTGTATAATTCTGTGGGTTTTCACCACAGCCAATGAGCAGAACCAGGACAAAGAATACTGTTTTTTTCATCTTATTTTTCTTAGGTAAAGGTACGTACTAAGGGCTATTTACCGAAAAATATACAAACTGATGTGCGGAGAACATAATTAGACATTCAACCTTACTAAATAAGTATACAGCATCCAGATAATATCGAATTATTTCCACACAAGTACGATCATCCCAATAAAAATCAATCCTCCACCAATTAGAATTTTGGGAGTTGCGGGTTCTTTCAGCAGAAGAAAGGAGAGAAGTAATGTGATCACAATACTGGCTTTATCAATCGCTGCAACATAGGAAACCAACCCGTCTTTCATGGCACGGTAATAAAATAACCAACTTAGGGTAGTGGTAATACCTGAAATAACCAGCAACAGGGTTTGTTTCCCGGTAAGTAAAGGTAATTGCTTATAAGTTGATCCGGCCAGATTGATAATAATGATCAGAAAGAAAATAGTAGTGGTGCGAATACCCAGGCCAAGATCCGGATGGATATTTTGTAACCCATATTTTGCCAATACAGAAGTAAGGCCTGCAAAGACCATAGAAATAATTGCATATAAAATCCATAAAGGCATATTGCACTAATGATAAGTAAGTTACTATTTTAAAGATAGTCAATTTTATAACTGATTGATTATTGCAAATACTGGATTTACTAATTGGGCTATCCCTTACATATTGGCATGCTTTCTGAAATAAGTTTTGTAATAACAAAAAGTTTTTTACTTTTAGAAATCAAGGGAGAAGCAATAAACAACTGCTACTGATAAGGCAAATACCTCCTTACTAGCCAAATCCCTGCCATTGGCACACAGTTCCCGAAATACTTATAGAGACCTTATAGAGACCCTATAGAGACCTTATAGAGACTTTATAGAGATGCAATTTCCTTGCAACTTGCCTGATACTCTATGGATATCCCATGTATACAG
>CAIYKV010000201.1 GCA_903926855.1 uncultured Bacteroidota bacterium
CAATATTCGATATTCATTCCCCCGCCTTTGTTGCTCGCCTGACCAACAAACTCCCTCATCACTATCAAGGATTACTATGTAGCGCTTGCTTTCTTCTTAAACCCTGGCTTTGCCTATATCATCGAACTATTTCTACCAGTCACTTCCCTCTTACTCAATTGCCTGGTCATAGGTTTTTGATTTAACCCAATTGCTATTGTTGTAACAATCTAAACATAAGTTGTTAATTTGGATCATCAAATTATCAATAATGCTATGCAAAATTTACCCCAATATATCAGCATCATTTTCTGCTTAACAACTTTCGTAACCATTGCTATTTTCTATAAAGCAACCAGCTATTCAAAACCAATTCTAGCCATTTTGCTAATCTGGTTAACGATACAAACTTTTGTTGGGCTTTCCGGTTTTTATACAATAACCAACACCATTCCTCCCAGGTTCTTGCTTCTCCCTTTGCCGCCATTGGTTGTAATTATGGGTCTGTTTGCTACAAAAAAAGGCAGAAACTACATAGATGGTTTAGACCTAAAATATTTAACCCTATTGCACATCATCCGGATTCCTGTTGAGCTCGTACTATTCTGGTTGTTCGTCTATAAAACAGTACCACAACTGGTGACTTTTGAAGGAAGGAATTATGATATTTTGTCTGGACTATCCGCTCCTTTCATTTTTTATTTTGGCTTTATCAAAAATAAATTATCTAAAAAATCAATCCTTATTTGGAACTGTATCTGCTTAGGGCTTTTACTCAATGTGGTTGCAAACGTGGTTCTATCTGCTCCTTTCCCTTTTCAGAAATTTGCCTTCGACCAACCTGCTATTGCCATTGTATATTTCCCATTTATCTGGCTGCCCTCTTGCATTGTTCCCTTGGTATTATTTTCACATTTAGCAAGCATTCGGCAATTACTTAAAAACAATCAAAACCTCGCCTAATCATCATTCATCATTCCCCGCATTTGTTGGTCGCCTGAACAACAACATTAACTAATATTCAATTTACAATTCACCAGGATAAATCCTGGCGCTATTATATTTCATCATTCTTTGTTCATTATTCGATATTCATTTTTTTTATTGATTCCGCTGATACAAACTCTTCCCAACCGCTTCAAACTCATCCCCTTTCTTCCATTCCCGATAGGCGGTTTGAAAGGAAATGCATGATGTAAAACAAATCATCGAAAGGAAAAAGAATGAGAAATATTACAATCAGTTTGCCTTTTTTGTAAAAGCAGCACGAAACGATAGCTATTACCTCCCCCTCAAAACCCTCCCTGGCAATAGAATAATCCCTTTCAACAACTCCAAAGCTCCATCCACCGCAATCCCCAATATACGGAAGGGTAGTGTGAGCAGCCAAAAAATGGGATACAATACCAGGGCCAGGATAGCCAGTGGCCAGCAAAGAATAAAGAGGATGATCCAGATAAGAAAACTTAGCATAGAGGTAAATTAGTTATTAAGTATTGGCGCTCAAAGGCAATTTATATAAGCGGCAAGCGATTGTTGTAGCAGGCTTTTTTTCGCCGGTATGGATGCTATCGCCAACACAAGGCTTTTTATGGTTTTTCGCCGGTGTTGGTGTTATCACCAACACCCTTCTATGGTTTTAATTCTATTTGTTCTCCCACAGAAGTTTTAAATGTGATGCTGCTTCCAGAAACTGTTTCTGCTTTTTTATTATTTCGATAAACAGTGATTGTTTGATTGGGCCATGGATTCTGAATAGTACAATCGCGTTCCTTTTCACTATTTATTTTTGCCTTTTAAACTTAGGCACTTTGGTTAACGTGCTTTATTTTCTAACATCTTAAGTAATTGAACTTCTAAGTATCAAATGCCTTCTGCCTCAAAGAGCAACATTATAACTCGTACTTCGTCCTCCGGCTTTCCCCGCCAAAACAAAAGCACCTATCTCCAATAACTGCTGCATATCCCTTGTTGCGGTGGCTTTCGAAGTTTTAGTAAGGCCAATATATTTTGTGGCGTTCATGCCACCCTGAAAACCTTTAGTGCCTTCTTCCAACATTCTCTTGATAACGGTCAGTTGGCGCTCATTAAATTGATCTTTGAAACGATCAAAGAACTTTGTTTTCTTCAAGGTGAATTCAATCTGTGTCTCAGCTTCTCGCTGCGCATCAAGAGCCGTCTTTACAAAATACTCCATCCACGGCGTGATCTCATTTAATCTCTGCGCTTTTTCAAGAGAAGCATAATAGATATTTTTCTTTGCCTCTATTGTCCTTGATAAACTTAATATAACAGGGCGGCCTATTGTCTGTGATAAAGCTTTTTCGGCAATGGCGCGGCCAATCCTTCCGTTTCCATCTTCAAAGGGATGAATCGTTTCAAAATATAAGTGGGCAATCGCTGAACGTACCGGAGCTTTTTTGATTTCGCTTTTACCGCCTGGCCCTGAATCATTGAACCATTGGATAAACTTCTTCATTTCCTTTGCCACTTTTGATGAAGGCGGTGCTTGGTAATGAATTTTCTCTTTGCCCATTGCACCGGAAATTACCTGCATTGGCTCTTCGTGAGTTCGCCACTTACCCACTTCCATTTTCTTATTCTCGCGCAATAACATTTTGTGCCAAGTAAAAAGCTTTGCCTCGGTTAGAGGTTCTTTGAAAGTCTTACGAACATCAATCATCAGTTCGCCCAATCCTGCAGCAGATTTGTCTTTTATGTGCTCAGGGCTATGATGTAAACCAAGGTTTTTGCGAATAGAAGAAAGAACATCTTTCCGGCTAGGGTATTCGCCTTCTATCTCGGAGGTCTTGATTGCCTCCGCTAGAATAATATCAACGATAACATCCTGCTTCGTTTCTTCAGGCAAAGCCTCCAAAATGCCGGATACCCGCCCTACCTTTTCAGAAAAGATAAGCAAGTCGTCCTCTACTCCATCGAGGGAGAACTTGAATTGAGGCCAATCTTTTTGTTGCCAATTATAAGTTGCCATGAGCCGATTATATCAGATATTCGGCTCAAATATAAAAAATATAATGAGCCGAATAAACAAATTATTCGGCTCCCTGAAAAGATATCTTTTTTTCGCCGGTGTTGGTGTTATTACCAACACCTTTTTATGGTTTTAACTCTATTTGTTCTCCCACAGAAGTTTTAAGTGTGATCCTGCTTCCAGAAACTGTTTCTGCTTTTTTGTTATTTCGATAAACAGTGATTGTTTGATTAGGCCATGGATTCTGAATAGTACAATTGCGTCCCTTTTCACTATTTATTTTTACCGAGGTAACCATCCCATTCTTCAGCGCTGATGATACCAGGAATGCTCCCCATGCCCGGATATTGGTAAAAGAAGCGTCTTCTGTTCTGGGCCATCCCTGAAACAGGCGAATTGTATTACCCACACTCATACATAATACTTCATCCAATGCATTGGCCACAGTGCACGCATTCTCAATTCCATGCGGATTCTGTACCTGGAACCCGTTTGGGTATGTGCGCAGCGCATACGCATGCAGTTCTTTTAAAACAATAGATGAATCATATCCAACGCGGATGGCAGCAGCATAAAAACTATTGCTGGTATTTCCATCAGCCCAACTATTTTTCTGTGCAATTGTATTTTTTGCGATAGTAATTAATTCGGGATCACTATCTAAATTGATGCCATTCGAAGGATATATATGCTGGATGGCCAGGCCATTTCCGGCAACCCAGTCAAGGCCCTTTTCAGACAGTCGAAAGATCTTTTTGCCATTACGTTCATAAACAGGGTATTTGCTCAATTTGCTGAGTATTTCATTCCATTTACCAACACGGGGCTGGTCAACTTTTAATTCTTTGCTTAGATCCATTGCAAGTTCAAATGCATCCCGAATTAACCCCAGGCTCAGTATCGGATTCATATCTTTTCCAGATCCTTCGTGAATGGCATCACCATCAATAATGTAGCGGCCATTTTCTAATTTGAGAAAATCTTCCCAGAAATCTACCACTCCCTTCAAATAGGGATAGATCTTTTTGCCATATTCAAGATCATAGGTATAGCGCCAGCATTGCGTCATATTAATCAAACCATACGCAGCATCAGACCTTTGTTGCCAGAATAAGCCTCCCTCTTCAATATTACCATTGGCTAACCATTTTGGCACGTTTGCATTGCGTGTGGGTTCATTACCGAGTGGGCCAATTCCTACTGGATATAATATGCCTCTTGTGTGTGTTACATGTTGTGCATACCAGGCACCTCTTGGCATAAAATCGATAAGTGGTGCATCCTGCGGAACGCCCTGTTCTATTCTATTGGCGGCATATAATCCATAAAAAGGAGCCTGAAAATTATAGTTGAGGTGATAATCACCATTCCAGTTGGGGTAATCTGTTGTAACCCATCCGAATAAACCGGGAGGAAACTTTTTATCGCGGCTGCAGGCTGCCATAGTGTACAAACCCTGGTAATACGCTTTCTGCAAAACGGAATCAGAAATAGTCAGGTTTGATTTTGCCCAATAATTTTTCCACCAGGCTTCATGTTTTTCCAATAAACCTGGCAATTGAATAGAGGATATACTACTGCACGTCTGTATAACAGATTGCAATGGATCTTTTGTTTTGAATTGACTGTTAATAGCCAGTATCACAATAACCTTTTGATTCGCTTCCAATACAAATCGATCGGTTTTCCTGTTCAATATTTTCATGCCAATTGCAACACGGGTAGGTATATCTACCTTTTCTGAAAATGCTCGGGTTAGCCAAAAAATATTTTTATCCGAACCGGTTTGCAAAATGGCCTGGTGATGATACGGTGCTGATAAATGTATGGCAATATCAAGTGGATTCTTGCCGGCTTCTAATTCTATACAAATGAGGTTATCTGTTGCAGACACCCAGCTTTTTACCTGTAAACTATTTTTATATAGTTTGCAGATTGTGATGCCGTCGCTTATATTTTGTTCCGCAGTAAAATTGGGTCTTGACAATTCATCTGCCGAAATATCCAGAAACCCTGCTACACGCGGACCAGACAATTTATCAAACTGAGACTGCAATCGCCAAAAATCATTTTTGCCAATATAATACCGCAAGCGACCCGGTACATAACTCACACTCAGAGTAATATCTCCATTACCCATCAATGGCGCATCGATCGAGTTTTCATAAGGAATATTTTCTGGTGCATGCAACCATATATTCTTATAATCGGTTACCTGAGCAAAACCGCTCACCAGGCAGACTTGTATAAAAACCGTCAAAAAAAATGCTGGTATATATTTATTTATTTTTTTCATGCTGGCGACTTAGAAATACTTATTACTATTGCTTCAGTAGCATTCTCCAAATTTACTTTTTACAAACCTATCCTGGTTAAAAGGTATACTATTTATTTCCCGCCAGTGTTCCGCCGGTGTTAGTGTTATCACCAACACCTATTAGCACTATTCAATCTTATCACCTTTGCCTGTGATAACCCGAGTCTTGGTGGCAAGTGTTGCTGGTGATAAAACCAGCAATGGCTGTTTCGCCAGTGTTTTGCCGGTGTTGGTGTTTTCACCAACACCTATTAGCAGTATTCAATCTTATCACCCTTGCCAGCGATAACCCGAGTCTTGGTGACAAGTGTTGCTGGTGATAACACCAGCAATTGCTGTTTCGCCAGTGTTTTGCCAGTGTTGGTGTTTTGACCAACACCTATTAGCACTATTCAATCATATCACCTTTGCCAGTGATACCACGAGCCTTGGTGGC
>CAIYKV010000202.1 GCA_903926855.1 uncultured Bacteroidota bacterium
CTGAATTAAGGAATACCTATCTTAAAAAATTGCTTAGACAATTACGAAGGGATAAAGGGTTAAAAGAACTTGACTATATTGATCCGCAAGCAAACAATAATCCCAGCCTTTTTTCTGGCACAGGGAATGGAGCAGATTTTTATTTTCAGAATAATAGTTTAAAGTCCAGGGGGTTCAACGATTTTAAAACACAATGGGGAACCAGACCTAATATAGATAATTGGCGAAGACAAAGTGTTGTTGACCGATCTATGAGTCTAACCACACCTTTACTCGACAATAAAAACGCTGCAACTAACCAGGATGATAAAGAATTGACAGTTGAATCTTTACTAAAAAATATTCCTTTAACGGTTGCTCAGAAACAGCAATCAAATGAGGCCATCATCAAAGCTTTGCTTACCAATGCACTAACTTTTCAGAATAAACTGGAGGATTATCCCTCTGCTATTCAAGCCTATGAAGAATTACTGAGACGGTTTCCGGAAAGTGGAGAAGTGGAACAGATCCTGTTTAATCTCTCCTATTGCTACCGAAAAAATAACCAATATGATAAAGCATTTGAAACTGCCGATCTGCTAAAGAAATCATTTGCAGGAGGTAAATATGCGAGCCAGCTGGAAAAAGGAAGTATCTCTAAAAAGAACGACCCTGCAAAACTACAATACGAAGATATTTACCGGATGTTTATTGAAGGCAGGTTTGAAGAAGCAAAACAGGCAAAACAGCAGGCAGATAAACAATTTGGCAAAACCTACTGGACACCACAATTGCTTTTTATCGAATCTATTTATTATGTAAAGCAAAGACAGGATAGCACTGCTATCAATCGTTTGCAAAACCTGGCAAACTTATTCCCGAAAACACCGCTGGCTGAAAAAGCAGTTACCATGATAGATGTATTGATAAGAAGAAACCAAATCGAGAATTACCTTACCAATCTTAACCTCAATAAAAGAGATGATCTCGTAGAACGCGGAATTGACCTGGATAGTACCAATCCAATGACTGGATTAAAAATAAGAAAACTCGGTCCGTATAAAGCTCCTACCACTATACAAAGTAAAATCAGGGATCTGGTAGATATTACTGATAGAAAAACGATTGCCATTGAAGCACCCAACAAACCCAAAGTAGATTCACTGGCATCGGTTAAAGTAGGCTTGAAACCATTGACAATACAAAATATTGCTAAAAAACCTGAAACTACCAAGGCCAATGGCTTCAGCTTCAACCCATCCGATACCCAGTATGTGGTAGTGATTCTTGAAAAAGTGGATCCTATTTTTGTTTCTGAAGGAAGAAATGCATTTAACCGTTTCAACCAGGAAAGATACCCTGGTCAGCGTATAGAAATTATTACCAGAAAGATCAACGATCAGAACCAGTTTCTTGTATTTGGTCCTTTTGCTGATGCGGCGGCGGCAGTTACTTATATTGATGCTACAAGACCCATAACATCTACCAGGATCATCCCCTGGTTAACCGCAGACAAGTATAGCTTTAGCATCATCAGTAGTGCGAATTTGCAGACATTGATTAATACCCAGGACCTGGCAGGATACCGGGCATTTATTCATAGCATATTCCCAGATAAATTTTAAAAGGAGTCAAATACCCATCGAATTTAACAAGATCGAATTTTGGCAGATAGGTAAGCAACTAGTGAATCAGAAAATAATCACCATAATTTGCAGGATACCCCAAGATTCACAAAGAAAATGGCAGATATTTGAGGCAGATAAACATAACTTAATCATATTTTATTAAAGCAGTATGGCAAAATCTGTAAAAATTTTTTGGCGGATCTTTTTTGGTGGTTTTGCATTTTTCATTTTATTGATACTCGCTATCAACTGGGGATGGTTGGGTTCTATGCCTGACCTGGAAGATATTGAAAATCCAACCGCATCATTGGCCAGCCAGGTTTTGGCGGAAGATGGCACATTGATGGGGAAATATTATGTTGAGGACAGGATCAATGTGGATTACAAAGATATCAGCAAATATGCCGTTGACGCGCTGGTGGCTACAGAAGATAAAAGATTTTATGACCATAGCGGTATTGATGGTTTTTCTTTAGGAAGGGCTTTCTTTTACCTGGGAAGTGAGGGAGGTGCCAGTACCATTACCATGCAAACAGCGAAAAATCTGTTTACAGAAAACTGGAGTACCAAAAATTTTCTGCTGAGAAGTATCCAGAAACTCAAAGAAGTCATTATTGCCATCAAGCTGGAAAAGAATTTTACCAAAGAAGAGATACTGACACTTTACCTGAATACCGTTGCTTTTGGAGATAATGTGTTTGGTATACGTAATGCATCCAAAACCTTTTTTCAGAAAGAACCTGATCGTATTAATGTGCAGGAAGCGGCCATATTAATTGGGATGATCAATGGCCCCGGAATCTATAACCCCAGAACAAATCCCAAACGCGCACTTGAAAGAAGAAACCTGGTATTGAACAGGATGGTAAGCAAAAATTTCTTACCTGCCGCCGAAGCAGAGGTATTGAAACGAAAACCCATGGAAACCAATTATAAAAAATTGGATGAAAGCACAGGTCTGGGTCCTTATTTCCGTATGATCTTGGGAGAAGACATGAAGAAATGGTGCAAGGAGCATAAGAAGAATAATGGCGACAATTATGATCTCTACCGTGATGGATTAAAAATATATACCACCATCAATCCCAGAATGCAGGAATATGCAGAAAGTGCTGTGTCAAAGCATATCAACGCAATGCAAAAACTGCTAAACGCACAGGATAATATCAAAAACGGAAGCGTTTGGAAAGGATATGAAAATGTGCTCGAAGCCGCCATGAAACAAAGCGATCGGTGGAGAAACCTGAAAAAAGAGGGGATAGATGAAGAAGATATCAAAAAAACGTTTTACACCCCAACCAAAATGCATGTGTTTGCCTGGAATAAGGCAAGGGGAACGGATACAACTATGACCCCTTATGATTCTATCAGATACCACCGACAGATGTTACAAGCTGGTTTTATGGTAATGAATCCATTAGACGGCCAGATCAAGGCCTGGGTTGGGGGGATTGATTTCAAAACCTTTAAGTATGACCATGCCAATATCAATACCAAACGACAAGTAGGCTCAACCATGAAACCGCTATTGTACAGTTTGGCGATTGAAGAAGCCGGCTTTACACCCAATACAACGGTATATGATGTGCAGCAGAGTTTTGGAGAATATGGAATGGTGCCCGCCACTAATAAAACATGCACCGGTGCAGCCATGCCCATGGCATTGGCATTGGCCAAATCGAGAAACTGTGCAACAGCCTATGTATTGAAGCAATTGGATAACAATGGAAATAACGGGGCCAAAAGACTGGTTGATTTTTTACGTAAATGCGAATTTCAATCAAAGATTCCTGCCTATCCAGCCATAGGGATTGGTGCGGTGGAACTCTCGTTGATTGAAATGATGCAGGGATATAGTATGTTCCCCGGCCGGGGCTTTAATGCCAAACCCATGTATATAACACGTATCGAAGACAGGAACGGAAATGTACTGGCCACTTTTGTTCCACACAGAAAAGAAGTGATCAGTGATGTTACCGCCTATTCTGTCATTAAAATGATGCAGGGTGTAATGACAAATGGAACCGGTGCAGGCATTGGGAATTTTGATTTGCCTTCCGAGTTGGAAATTGCTGGTAAAACCGGAACCACCAATGATAATAGCGATGCCTGGTTTATGGGATATACACCGCAATTATTAGCCGGAGGTTGGGTAGGTGCAGATGACCGTTTTATTCGCTTTAAAACAGAAAGCAAGAATGGAGAAGGTGGAAGAGCTGCCATGCCAATCTGGGCTTATTTTATGAAAAGTGTAGTTGCTGATCCTTATTGCGGACTGGATACCAAACTCACATTTGTGAAACCAGAATCGATGGCCAATGATATCCAGATCAATTTCAATGAAACTGTTCCTATACCAACAGGAGAAGATGAGGAAATGGGCACCAGCAAATCAGGCGATTATGAAGTGCCTGTAAATATTAAAGCAGAAGATATTGGCCCTGAATCTGATACCAAACTGGACGCTGCAAAAACACCATTGACCAATCCAAAATCTGGCGACAAGGATACCAAAAAGCCAGGCAATAAACCGGCAGCTTTGCCATCTGATAAAAAACCTAAAGCCTCAATGCCTCCACCACCCAAAAAACAAAGTGGTGGTAAATAAAAATACTTATTCAAAAAATAGCATTAGTATGGATAGTTTAACTGTAAATACTTTCGTAAAAAACATTCATCAAACCATTGCCTTTTACCGGCTACTGGGTTTTGAACTGTCTATGCAAGTTCCCGAAGAAGGAAATGAACTTATTTGGGCCATGCTGATAAACGGCAGTGTAACCATTATGGTGCAAAGCGTTGAGAGTTTAGGTGAAGAACTACCTGGCATCAACAGAAACCAGTCCGGCGGGAGTTTATTATTTTATATAAAACTGAAGCAGATCAGGGAATATTTTGAAAAAATAAAAGATAAAGTGGAAATTATTAAAGGCATCGAAAAAACCTTTTATGGAGCCACAGAATTTACCATCAGAGATATCGATGGTTATTATCTGACTTTCGCTGAAGATGAACCTCAATAAATCATGGTTAGTTTAGAAAAAGAAATTCCTTTTTTCTTACAAAGCCCCCTTCAAATTAAGATTCAATGAGAGCTGGTGAAACAGGTTACTTTGATAAAAACCTGTTGCATACCGAATATGTAATTTTTTGACAAGTATCCCCGCCCCCATCGTAAATCCATTGAGTCCGCTGGTGATATTATACGCATTCAGATCCTGCCTGCGTAAAAAATTATAACCCGCATCTACCTCCATTTTTTCATTTAGAAATACCTGGGTAGATAATATCAAATGTGAAAAGATGTTTTGTAAAGTAGTATTGCTATTATAATTCGGGTCGCCCTCTGCAGATCGAAAAGTGGTATCATTATAGTAGATATTCAATTGCTGCAAATGATGCGCGGTAAGCGAAAACTGTATGGGTGCTTTGGCTAATCTTTTGGTGATCCCCATTTCCAGGTCAAAAGGCAATTCTTCCTGGGTACTACCATCATAGGTTTTTAACTGACTACCCATATTTTTTACCACCATACTTATCTGGATCCGGTTAGCCGAATCATAATAAGTTACCCCAAAATCAAAAGCAAGTGCAGAAGATCGGTACATTCCGTAATTCGAATTGATATATTTCAGGGTCAGTCCATACCAAAATCTTTCATGATATTGTCTTGATGCCATTATCTGTGCCACATAATCAACCGGATGAAACACTCCCAATATATTTCCGGAAGCATCCGTTTGTGGAATACTCCCGTAATCGAAATAATTAACGCCTTCTGCAAAATTTGTATTAAGAGAAGCTGCATAACAGCCACTGGTAAGACTATAATTTCTAATCCCTGCCAAAAATGAATTAAAGGAAGTACTCACCTGCCCATTCATAGCGGGTCTTAACAAAGCAGGATCCTGAAATGCCAAACCCAGGTTGTTACCTATAGCAGATATATTCACTCCGCCTAGAGAAGACAATTGTGCGTCATTGGGTTGGGCCAAAAAATTGAACACGGTATTCCCGCCCAATGTCTGCGCCGAAACACTAACCCAACAAAGGATTCCTATTATTAATACAACAATACCGCGCATTCCTAAGATTATATTCAAATCTAAGGAGAAAGCGATTGAATATCGAATATTGAATGTCGAATGTCGATGGTTGAATCACTCAATGACAAATGACTCAATGACCAATGACCAATTACCCTTATACCAATGCCAAATCCACAACCTGCTGCATGGTTTTCACATAATGAAACTGAACACCTTTGATAAAGCTGCTATCAATTTCATTCACATCTTTTTCATTCTGCCAGCAAAGAACAATCTCTTTTAAGCCTGCCCGTTTGGCGGCCAGTATTTTTTCTTTAATCCCTCCTACTGGTAATACCTGACCGCGAAGCGTGATTTCGCCTGTCATAGCAAGGAAAGGTTTTACTTTTCTTCCGGTAAAAGCAGAAGTCAAAGAAGTAAGCATGGTAATACCGGCACTGGGACCATCTTTGGGTACGGCCCCTTCCGGTACATGGATATGGATATTTTTCTTCGCAAACTCAGCAGGATCGATCCCGAATTTTTTTGCATTCGCCTGTAAATAACTGAGAGCTGTGGAAGCACTTTCCTTCATCACATTACCCAGATTACCCGTTAATTTCAACTCTCCTTTTCCGTCGGCCAATATGGTTTCAATAAATAAAATATCGCCACCAACATAGGTCCAGGCCAGGCCAACCGCCACTCCGGGCATATTAGCCGTTTTATATATTTCGTTACTATACCGGGATTGCCCTAAAATCTTTTCTACATCTGCAATGGTAATATTTGATTTTAGTTTGCCTTTAGTAGCCAGTTCTTTTGCCTGGAAGCGCATAATGGAAGCCAGCTGTCTGTCAAGTTCCCTTACACCGCTTTCACGGGTATGACTTTCAATCACTTTCTCCAACACATTATCATTGATACGGAAATTTACATTTGCCAGTCCATGTGCTTCTTTTTGCTTGGGTACCAGATGACGTTTGGCTATCTCCACTTTTTCTTCGATCGCATATCCGCTAAGATCAATGATCTCGAGTCGGTCGCGCAAAGCAGGTTGAATATTCTGTATATTATTGGCAGTCGCAATAAACAATACTTTGCTCAGATCATATTCCAGTTCCAGGTAATTATCGTAAAAGCTATTGTTTTGTTCCGGGTCCAATACTTCCAATAATGCAGAAGATGGATCGCCCCTGAAGTCAGCACCAATTTTATCAATCTCATCCAGTATCATTACGGGGTTAGATGATTTGCATTTGCGGATATTCTGGATAATTCTACCCGGCATAGCGCCAATATAGGTTTTGCGGTGACCGCGTATTTCACTCTCATCATGCAGACCGCCCAAACTTACCCGAACATATTTTCTACCAATGGCATGCGCAATAGATCTGCCCAATGAGGTTTTTCCGATACCGGGAGGTCCGAGAAAACAAAGGATCGGGCTTTTCATATCCCCTTTTAATTTTAATACCGCGAGGTATTCCAATATCCGGGTCTTTATTTTACCCATACCATAATGATCTGCATCCAGCACTTTCTTGGCATTTTTCAAATCATAATTATCAGAAGTATAATCCAGCCAGGGCAGATCGAGCATCAGGTCTAAATGATTGTATACAACCGAATAATCAGGCGTAGTGGGATGCATTCTTTCCAGCTTTGCAATACCGCTTTTAAAAAGAACTTTGGCAGCTTCGGGCCATTTTTTGCCCTCTGCTTTTTTCTTCATTTCATTGATCTCTCTTTCATTGGTATCACCACCCAGCTCATCTTTGATACTTTTCAATTGCTGCTGCAGAAAATAATCGCGCTGTTGTTTATCAATTTCTGTGCGGGTTTTATTGGTAACCTTATCTTTTAATTCGGCAAACTGCAGTTCCTTCTGTAATACAAAGATCAATTGCTCAGCCCGCTGATGAATATCATTCATTTCCAGTAAGCTTTGTTTTTCAGTCAGCTCACTGTTGAGGTTACTGCTTACAAAATTGATCAGGAAAGAAGGGTTCTCAATATTTTTCAGAATAATCGACGCTTCCGTTGGCATATTAGGCGAAAGCTGGATAATCTGGCCAGCCAGATCCTTGATGCTACTGATATACGCATCAAAATTTTCATTTACCGGAATAACATCATCAGGAAATAATTCAATTGAAGCTTTAAAATAAGGATCATCGCTTACAATTTTCCTGAGTGTAAAACGCTTTTTTCCCTGAATAATAATGGTAGTACCTCCATCTGGCATTTTGATCAGTTTCACTATCTTAGCCACGGTACCTATATCACAAAGATCGCCGGGTGCCGGTTCCTCAATATTTACATCTTTCTGTGCCAGTACACCAATCAGTTTATCCGATTGATAGGCATCATTTACCGCTTTAATGCTCTTATCCCTTCCCACGGTAATGGGCAATACTACCCCGGGAAAAAGTACCGTATTACGTAAGGGAAGTATTGGCAAAATATCCGGAATTACCTGGTTTTTATCCTGCTCGGACTCATGCTCATTAATAGGTATAATGGGCATAAAATCCATATCCTCCTCCGATCTGAAAAACATTTTATCCTTTACCATATGCTATCATCTTTAGCCAAAATGGCATACTACCATTTCGAAATTGTCTAAAATAAGTGGCTCAAATTAGGTCAATATTGATGCCATCAGTCCCGAAAACGGGAATTTGGTACAAACTGGCACAAAAAAATCCTCCCGTTTTATCGGGAGGACCTTGTCTGCCGTTAAGCAGAATTCTTACAATAAGTAATATAAAGTAATCAAGTACTTATCAATTACATTTTGGTCTTAGTAGTATCTGCTTTTTTGGTAGTGTCCATAGCAGCTTTCTTGGTAGTGTCCATTTTAGTGGTGTCCATGGCAGCTTTAGGGCTGTCAGCTTTTGCTTCTTTGTTCTCACCATTGTTGCAGGCAGCCATAAAACCAGCTACAGCTAAGATTGCGAATACTTTTTTCATTTGTACTTGTTTTTTTAGGGTTATAATTGGGCGCAAAGATAATATTCCCTTTGATCTTTGCAAGTTTTGGCAGTTTTTTTTATTTTTTCCGGAAAAAGATCCTGATTGGCACCCCGGTAAACTTGAAATTTTCCCGCAATTTGTTCTCCAGATAGTTCTTATAGGGGGTCTTAATATCATCCGGGTAATTGGTAAAAAACGCAAAAGATGGCACCGGAGTAGGTAATTGAGTTACAAACTTGATCTTGATCGGATTACCACGTACCACCGGCGCATGATAGGCTTCTACGGCTTTCAGCATGGCATCATTCAGCTTGGAGGTAGGCACTTTTTTATGCCTGTTTTCGTAAACTTCTAGTCCCAGCTCTATCGCCTTAAAAATCCTGGTTTTTTCCTTTACCGAAATAAATACGATAGGTACATCCGTAAAAGGGGCCAGTTTCTGTTTTAAGACCTTTTCGTAATCCCTGGCCGTATTGGTTTCTTTTTCTATCAAATCCCATTTATTCACCAGAATCACTACGCCCTTGCCTTTTCTTACGGCCAGACTAAAAATGGTGATATCCTGTGCGGTTACTCCTTTATCGGCATCCAGTACAATCAAACAAACATCGGCATCATCCATGGCTTTGATAGCCCTTATGATGGAATAGAACTCCAGATCATCTTTTTCTTTGCTTTTCTTCCGAATACCCGCCGTATCAATCAATACAAATTCTTTCTGAAACAGGTTATAATGGGTGTGGATACTATCCCTGGTGGTGCCTGACACATCGCTTACAATGGTTCTTTCCTGTCCAATCAGGGCATTGAGTAAAGAAGATTTACCTACATTAGGCTGGCCAATAATGGCAAATTTCGGCAGGTCTGATTCTCGCATAGCCGCTTCCACATCCTCAGCTGTAATGGGCTCGGTAACCGCATCCAGCAATTCTCCGGTACCGCTACCTGAAATACTACTGATAAAGAAATTATTCTTGAAGCCCAAAGAATAAAATTCGGTTGCCTCAAGTTCCCTGGTTCCGTTATCCACTTTATTTACAACAACATATACCGGTTTCTTGCCTCTACGCAGCATATCTGCCATAGCTTCATCTAAATCAGTTATGCCTGTTGCCACATCCACCATAAATATGATAGAATCAGCTTCTTCAATGGCAATCCGAACCTGTTTGCGTATCTCAGTTTCAAATACATCATCACTGGCGGGCACAAAACCGCCTGTATCAATCAGGTTAAAAACCTTCCCGTTCCAGTCGGCCAAACCATACTGCCTGTCGCGGGTAACCCCGCTGATATCATCCACAATGGCTTTCCGCTGTTCCAGAAAACGATTAAATAAGGTGCTCTTACCCACATTGGGTCTCCCTACAATAGCAACTGTATAACTCATATTCTTTGATCCTGTAAAGGATATTTAATTCAAAAAAAACAATTCAACCATTCAACAATTCATCAATTAAGCCTTTGAAACCCTCCTACTTGTACCCATACTCCTTCAACTGCAATTCATTATCCCTCCATTTAGGTCGCACTTTCACAAACAGTTCCAAAAATACTTTTTGTTGAATAAACGCCTCAATATCCCTTCTCGCCAACATGCCTACCTGTTTAATCATACTTCCTTTATCGCCGATAATAATGGCTTTTTGGG
This sequence comes from uncultured Bacteroidota bacterium, assembly GCA_903926855.1. GTDB lineage: Bacteria > Bacteroidota > Bacteroidia > Chitinophagales > Chitinophagaceae > Sediminibacterium. Next base: position 10,266 of record CAIYKV010000202.1, read on the forward strand.
TTTCCCTGTTTACGATGATATCTGCCTGAATTTTTACAATATTTTCTTTCTCTTTGAATTCATTTACCATAACGGCGGTATGGTAAGGTATTTCATCTCCAAACAACTCATATATCTTCTCCCGAATCATTTCTCCCACAAAAAACTTAGTAGGCAGATCGCTTAAATCCTCTTCGCTGTAAAATGGATCTGCTTCCGGAAGAAATCCCATAATCGCTGCCAGCAATTTATCCAGGTGCACATTTTCCAAGGCAGAAATTTTTACCAGGTGCTTGCAATATGCTTTGTCTGCAAAAAAACTTTCCGCCAGTTTGATTTTTCCATTGGCTGCCTGGTCAATCTTATTCAATACCACAATACAAGGCACTTTTAAACGAAGGGCCTGGAATATGCCATCCACTTCTTCGAAATTTTCATTGGCATCTACCAGTAAAAGAGCAACATCCGCATCTTCTAATGCACTTTTTACCGAACCCATCATTTTTTCGTGAAGCTTATACCTGGGGTCTATGATACCGGGGGTATCAGAAAAAATGATCTGGTATTCGCCCGGTTTATTCAAAAATGCTTTGATACGGTGACGGGTGGTTTGCACTTTGGGCGAAACAATAGCCATTTTTTCTCCAATGAGCGCATTGAGTAAAGTGCTTTTGCCCGCATTAGGGCGACCAAATATGTTGACAAATCCAGATTTCACAAAGGAAAATTAGCAATAAGTAATCAGCAATCAACCACTAGCAATGAATCCGATAATAAAATGGCTCCGAAATTCGGGGAGAGCTACACATTCGAAAAAATTGTTAATTGTTAATCATTAACTGTTAATTAAAAAAGGCCCGATAGGGCCTTTGGTTGCGAGGGAAGGGATCGAACCTCCGACCTTCGGGTTATGAGCCCGACGAGCTACCGCTGCTCTACCTCGCGATGTATTGGGGTGCAAAAGTAGTGCCGGGAGGGTAAGGTTCCAAATCTTATTTTAAAACGGGAAAAGGGAGGGATAATTAATAATTAATTGTCTTCCGCTCTATGTTTTATCGTAGCTCCGCCACTCGTACTAATCTCCCTGATTAATCCTGTGCCTTTATAAAAAATACTGCTTCCGCCACTGGCACCTGCATTGAGTTCTTTATTAACGGTGATATTGATATTGGATGCGCCACTGGCATCGATCTTGGCATGATCCGTTTTCAGATCGTAACATTTCATGGTGCAGGCACCGCTGGCATCAATGGTTGCTTCATTGGCTGTTCCATTGATCCGCATATTGGATGCTCCGGTTGCTTCCAGATGTAGTCGGGTTACATTGACAGTTCCGGAAAAATCACTGGCCCCGGATAATTCGATTTTCAAATCCTCCACCTTAATTGCCGATGTTGCTTTTAGATTACAGGCACCGGATGCTTCAACTCTGTTCAGACTTTTGAAAGTCACATAAGCTTTCATCTTATTATTTCCCCATATTTTCCAGTTCAATCCTTTTCCATCCAAATAAATATGCAGGGTATTGCCTTTTACTTCTGTACGGATTCTTGTACGGATATCATCAGAGGAGGCACTGATGGCAACTGCTTCTTCATTACCCTGGGAAAGATACAGATCGATAGCACCGGAAACCTCTATCGCTGAAAAAGAACTGATTTGGCGCACTTCGGCATTGGCATCCACCACTATATTTTTTTCATTCTGGGCATAAATAGCGGGTAAACTGAGTAAGAGTACCAGGACTATATAAAATCTCTTCATGATAAATGCTTTATACTGTAACGGTTGCAAAGAAATAAAGTTACAGTTGTGTTGCTTATTCTGAATGCCTATTTTTGCAAAAGATTTTTCCTCGGGGTGCTCTACCGCTATTAGCGGAAAGGCGGAGATAATACCCGTTGAACCTGAACAGGGTAATTCCTGCGAAGGGAAGGTGTACATTTTTGTAGTCCCTCTCCATTAGCTATTCCCTGTTCCCATTTGTAAACTTTTAAAACGTAAAAAATGAAAAAGTTTTTGGGAACAACCCTGCTTTTATTAGCAGTCACCTATGCTTTCACACAAAACAAGGTTCAGGGTGTCATTACCGAACCGGATGCAAGAACCCCTGTGGCCGGGGCTATTGTAAAATTAAATGGCCTACAAACCATCGCCGATGACAAAGGCGAGTTTCGCTTTGATAGGATACTTGCCGGCAGCTATGAGATTACAATAAGCAGTCTGGGTTTTAAAACTTACCAGCAAACCGTTTCTATTGGCAGTAATGCAAACCTGCTGATGATTTCATTAACCCCGATATCCCTGTTTTTGCAGCCATTAGAATTGAAATCAGTAAGGGCATCCGACAGGGCTCCTTTTGCCAAAACCAATATTGGTAAAGAAGAAATCAGCCGGAATAATCTTGGTCAGGATATCCCCTATCTGTTAGACCAGACTCCTTCTGTGGTAGTGAATTCAGATGCAGGAAATGGTGTAGGATATACCTACCTGCATATTCGTGGTAGTGATGCCACCCGAATCAATGTAACCCTGAACGGGATTCCGTATAATGATGCAGAAAGTATGGGCACTTATTTTGTTGACCTGCCCGATTTTCTTTCTTCAGTAAATAGTATTCAGGTACAAAGAGGAGTTGGCACGTCTTCAAACGGTGCCGGTGCTTTCGGAGCAAGCTTAAACCTTTCTACCAATGAGTTTATAGAGAAAGCCGGTGGTGAAGTCAACAATAGTTTCGGATCATTTAATACCTGGAAAAATACTGTCAAAGCTTCCAGTGGATTAATTGATAATCATTTTACTGTTGATCTGCGTTTGAGCAGAATTACAAGTGATGGTTATATCGACCGGGCAACCAGTAACCTGCAATCATTTTATTTTAGTACAGCTTATCTGAATAAAAATTCTTCCTTACGACTCAATATATTTTCCGGTAAAGAAAAAACATACCAGGCCTGGTATGGCGTACCCGATTATGAATTGGCTACGGATAGAACCTATAACCCCGCAGGAATGGAGAAACCGGGCAGTCCCTATGCAAATCAAACCGACAATTATACACAAACCCATTACCAGCTATTTTTCAATCACTCATTCAATACAAAATGGTCGTTCAATACAGCTTCTTTTCTGAGCAGGGGTAAAGGATATTATGAAGAATACAAAGCATCTCAGGCTTTTGCAGATTATGGATTACCAAATTATACACAAGGGGCAACTACCCTAGACACCACAGATCTGGTAAGACAAAGATGGCTGGATAATTATTTTTATGGACTGATCGCTTCACTTCAATATAAAGATAGTGAGGATGAATTGAGTTTTGGTGGCGGACTAACCAAATACGATGGTAAGCATTACGGAAATATTACCTGGTTACAATATGGCAGTCCCCCGCCCGGTTATCGGTATTATGATTACCCGGCTACCAAAACGGATGGTAATTTTTATACCAAATGGCAACATAAACTCAGCACACATTGGTTAAGCTTTATCGACCTGCAATATCGCCATGTATACCATGATATGAATGGGTTTGAAGGAAATCCAACTCTGCATATCACCCGCAGTTTCGATTTTGTAAACCCAAAAGCGGGTATCACCTATACCAAAAACGGGTTACAGGCATTTTTGAGTTATGCCATCGGAAATAAAGAGCCTAACCGTGATGATTTCCAGGCAAGTCTTGCTTCCCAACCCAAACAGGAAACCCTGCAGGACCTGGAACTGGGGATTGAGAAAAAAACAACCAACTGGCATTATGGGGTAACCGCCTATTATATGTACTATCATAATCAATTGGTTTTAACGGGACAGATCAATGATGTGGGTTCTTATACACGCACCAATGTTCCCAATAGTTACCGCACCGGACTAGAATTTCAAGCAGGTACAGTTATTACCAAATGGATGAATATAGCGGCTAACCTCACATTGAGTAAGAATAAGATTGCTTCTTTTACAGAATACATCGACAATTATGATAACGGTTTACAAAATCCGGTAGCACATACCAATACGGATATTTCTTTTTCTCCATCCGTAATCGGTGGAGGAAGTATTAATGTTTTACCCTTACCCAATCTGGAACTAGGTTTGATCAGCAAGTATGTAAGCAAGCAATTCATGGACAATAGCCAGAATGAAGCGAGAAAACTGAATGATTATTTTGTAGAAAATCTACGAATAGGCTATACTCTTAAAGGTAAATTCATAAAGGAATGGCATATAGTTGGACAGGTATACAATCTCTTTAACAGAAAGTATGAGCCGAATGGCTATACGTATGAATTTATCAATAACAATTCCCTGAATACCCAAAACTGGTATTACCCTATGGCAGGCACCAATTTCATGCTGGCATTGAATCTAGTGCTATAAACACAGGCATACAGGTATGTAAAAGACCAGCATCTGACGAATGAATTTATCTCTTAGTACATCACCAGTATCTCCTTATATTATTGATATAACGGAGATACTGGTGAACTATGAGATGGAAAAAATATCTGAAGAATAAACTTGAACGCGGGAATCAAATACTACTTAACAAATAATTCAATTTGTTTTATTTGGCAATTCTCTCCTGCCACGCAAGCATTCCGCCGGTAACATTGATGGTGTTTTTAAAACCCATGGTATCCAGTATCAAACAAGCCTGGCCGCTTCGGTTGCCACTTCTGCAATATACATACACAGGTTCCTCTTTAAAATCCTCGATCTCATCCACCTGCATGGTTTGCACTTTACCCAGGGGCAACAATAATCCCCCAATATTAAAATCCGCATGCTCATGCGGTTCTCTCACATCCACCAGGTGAATCGATTCACCCGCATCCAATTTCTCTTTCAGTTCCTCAACAGTAATGGTTTGCATACTTATTCTTTATTATTTTACTTAATACTTACAACTTATTACTTATTACTTATTCCAGGAATCGAATCCCTCACCGGCGCCGTACTACTGATATACACATCCATCACTTGTCCCTGTTTAATCTTATTTGGTATCCGCAAACCATCCACACCTAATGAATCTGAAAGAACCGCAGGTGTTTGTCTGATTACAAATGAAGTTGCTGAATCTTTGATGGCACCTACCGGAACAATAGAGCCAATGCTTACACTGATACCGGATAAATAATTTCTGGCTTCATCCAAAGTCATACCCACTACATCTGGTACATTCATATCAGATCCACCTATCCCATTACCCAAAACAAAACTGATCACAGTACCTATGGGAATTTTGGTTCCGGGTTTAATGGGTTCATTATTATATAATTGTTCCAATACTGAATTACGGGCAATATCCGGACGATAACTGATTTCTCCCATTTTCAAACCCAGACTAATCAGGTACATCTCTGCACTTTTTATTGAGAACCCAGCCAGGTTAGGCATTTCAACCTGTGGTGGAATCGTTCGGTTAATGGTAAGATAAATGGTGCGGCCGGATTTTACAGTTGCATCTGCTTCAGGTGTCTGGCGCAAAACAGCTTGTTTGGCAACACTATCAACATATAAGGAATCCTGTATTACCACATCAAAACCTTTATCCTCCAATATCTTTTTGGCTGCTGCCATATTTTGCCCCATCACAGAAGGTACTTTCTCCGTTTTTCCATACCCTGTTAGCCAGGATAAAGAACCAAAAAATAATAACATCAGAATGACCACCAGCCCTAACCCTGCCAGCATATTCACCCAAAGTGGTTTGTCTGTTATAAATTTAAACACGAAATCGTTTTTTATTTAGTTCAGTTGATTTTGCTTTTGACTTTTGACTTTTGACTTTTGACTTTTTAGGCTCAATACTCTGCTAAGATACTCTAATTTCAAACCTAATGAAAAGCCTGTTCAATCACTGAAGAATAAAAATCTTTCAGCGACCAGCCCATGGCCCGAACCTGTTGCGGTATTACGCTATGTTCGCTTTGTCCGGGTACCGTATTCACTTCCAGCATAAATGGCTGTTGGGTGGCAGTGTTATAAATAAAATCAATTCTTACCACCCCTCTGCAATTCAGTACTTCGTATACTCTTTTCGCAGCAGATTCCAGTTTTTCCTTCATGGAAGCATCTATCTGGGCGGGCGTTTGTTCCTCACTTTTCCCCTGGTATTTGGCTTCAAAATCAAAGAATTCATTATGGGTTATGATTTCAGTAATTGGCAAAACCATAATCTCGCCTTTGTTTTTAAATACACCTATCGTAAATTCTCTACCGCTGATAAATTCTTCAATCAATATCTGATTATCCTCTTTAAAAGCTTTCTCAAGTGCTGCTGCTAATGCTTCTGCTTTGTTTACTTTACTCATCCCAATACTACTACCACCATTATTCGGCTTTACAAATACAGGCAATTGTAATTGTTTCAAAATATCTGCAGGCGAAACAGGTGTATGTTTAAAAAGATGCAATGATTTGGCTACATGAATACCTGCAAAAGCTGCAACCGCTACGGTATATCTTTTATTAAAAGTAAGTGCAGAAGTAGCTGCATCGCAACTTGTATACGGCAGGTTAAGCATATCAAAATATCCCTGCAGCTTTCCATCTTCTCCGGGGGTGCCATGTATACAAAGTAATACAGCGTCAAAATGAACAGGATTCCCATTATCCAGTACAGAAAAATCATCCCTGTTCACTTTTGTTTTCTCCCCATTTACAGGTTCATACCACCATCCGCTTGCATTAATATCTATGCGATATACCAAATATTTATCTGTATCAATATTATTCCCAACAGTAACCGCACTCTTATAACTAATCTGGGCTTCTCCGCTCAATCCTCCGGTAACGAGGGCAATTCTTTTTTTCATGATTTTTTATTGAATAGCAAATATAGGGAGAGAAATCTTTGGGGGCGGGGTTTGGCTGATAGCAATAGCTGTTGGCTGTTGGCTATTGGCTTCTGGCTGCTAGCTTTTAGCTTTGTTTGGATATTATAGAAAATGATTGGTAATAATTATTTTTTGACGTTCTTTGATGTTACACCTATCAAAGCCAACAGCCAACAGCCAACAGCCAACAGCTAAACGCCAATCGCCAGTAGCCAAAAAAAAGGTGAAGACACGCCCGTATCTTCACCCAATTCTTAGCAGGAAATATCACCCGCTGTTGTAAATTTTGCCTTGAAGGCAAGAATTATGAAAACTTCCGTTTTACAGTATAAAGATAAACTCTATTACTATTTTTTGCAAGCTTTTGACAGGATATTTTTTATCCTTCGGACGTTCTAAATCAGATATGCATTCTGTCTTTTTTGGCCAACAGTTGGTCAACTGTTTCCTGATACATTTCATCGGGTACACAACAATCTACCGGACAAACTGCTGCACACTGAGGTTCTTCATGAAAACCCTGGCATTCTGTGCATTTATTGGGGGTTATGTAATAAGTGTCTACGCTTACAGGTGCAAAACGCTGATCGGTAGTAACTACGGTTCCGTCTAAAAGGGTAAAACTTCCTTTTACAGTGGTTCCGTCTGAAATTGACCATTCAACGCCACCCTCATAAATAGCGTTATTTGGACATTCGGGCTCGCATGCGCCACAGTTGATACATTCTTCTGTAATTTTAATTGCCATACAATATGGTTTTGATGGGTTAGTGAATCTACATTTGCTGATCCAAAAATACGACTGACAAATGATTTTACAAGAACGAATTACATTAATAAACCAATTAGGCCAATATATGCTTGGGAATGAGGAAAATTGGCTGGCCATCCAGAATAGGGCTTACCGGGAAAATCAATGGTTTATTCCCGATTTTATCCATCAATCCGTTCAGAATATTGCCAACTGCTTCCTGCAAAAAGACCTGCTATCTGATTGGGCCGCTGGTTATGGGGTTCCTGACAGTCCCATACACCCAAAAATAGTGGGATTGGTGATGGCGGGAAATATACCCCTGGTGGGTTTTCATGATTTTCTATGTGTTTTTATCAGCGGACATTCCGCAATGATCAAAACATCCTCAAAAGATGAGATTTTGATCAAACACCTTGTACAAAAACTAATCGAATGGGATGCACGGGTGCAGAACAAGGTTGCTTTTGCTGAAAGATTAAATGGATGCGATGGCTATATTGCTACCGGCAGTAATAATTCAGGCAGGTATTTTGATTATTATTTTGGTAAATACCCCCATATCATACGTCGTAACCGTACTTCCGTTGCTGTATTAGACGGAAAGGAAACCCCTGAAGAATTGCAGGCACTGGCATCCGATATCCAACTCTATTTTGGATTGGGCTGTCGGAATATTACACAACTCTATGTTCCCGAAGGGTATGATTTTATTCCATTACTGGATGTATTAAAATCTTATGATTATTTTATGGACTACCATAAATACAAACATAATTTCGATTACCATCTTGCGCTGCTGATTATGGGGAACAAGTATTATATGACGAATGAGTCCATCATCCTGACTGAAAATATTTCAGCATTTTCTCCGGTTAGCCAGGTGCATTATCAGTTCTACAAAGACAAAGCGTCAGTATTGGAAAGTTTACGTGGAAACTCAGATATACAATGCATAGTCAGCCACGAAAACACCCCATTCGGAACAGCCCAAAGCCCTTCCTTAACCGATTACGCTGATGGAGTAGACACCATGGAGTTCCTCAGAAATCTTCAGTAATCCAACAATAGAACCATTTAACAATTTAACCCTATTTGCTTAGCGTCTTTTAACAGTTATTAGCAATACCGCCTCTATAACTCCCCAAAAATCCTCGTATATTACATACCCTTTCAACTCCCATCTACGAGGATTGCCGTAAATTATTTGTTAAATGGTGATGAGGAGTGAACTGTCAATTAAACAGGTTCGTTTATTTGCTATCAGAAAGGCATATAATTTGAACTCACCGTATTAAATTCTTAAAAGAAATGACAATGAATCTGAAAAACGTAATTGCCGTTGTGGCCATCAGCGCTACCACCGCCGTTTTTAGTGTGTGGGGCTATGGCAAGTATATTCAGCATCAAACGGCAGGCATACAGGAATCGGGTAAATTACCAGTAAACTATGCAGGCTTCTTTGGAAAAGATATTGCGCCCGGTGGTCCGGTAGATTTTACACCTGCTGCCACCAGTGCTACGCCTGCTGTAGTGCATATTAAAACTCGTACAAAAGCTCGTCAGGTAAGTAATTCCCAGCCTCAGCAACGTCAGCGCAATCCATTTTCGGATCTTTTCGGAGATGATTTTGATGGCTTCTTTGGCGGTCCAAGGGTAATACCCGAACAACGCGCAAGCGGCAGTGGGGTAATTATTACGGAAGATGGCTATATCGTAACCAATAACCATGTGGTGGATGGTGCCGATGAGATCAATGTTACCCTTGCTAATAAAAAATCTTATAAAGCAACCGTAGTGGGTACTGATCCCAATTCCGATATCGCCGTTATCAAGATAGAAGGTAAGAGCCTCCCTTATCTGGTATATGGCAATAGTGATGATGCCAAACTGGGTCAGTGGGTATTGGCAATCGGATATCCTTTAAGCCTCGATGTAACGGTTACCGCAGGTATCGTTAGTGCCAAATCCAGATCCATCGGTGTAAACGACAGAGCCAGTGGCGCTGCTATCGAATCCTTTATTCAAACAGATGCTGCCGTTAATCCAGGAAATAGCGGTGGTGCCCTTATCAATACCAGTGGAGAACTGATTGGTATCAATTCCGCCATAGCATCTCCTACCGGTTCTTATGCTGGATATTCTTATGCTATCCCGGTAAACATAGTTAAGAAAGTAGTTACCGATATTGTAAAATTCGGCACCGTACAAAGAGCGTATATCGGAATTCAATATCCCCGTGAAAATTTATCCGATGACCAGAAAAAAGACCTGGGTCCGGGTTATAAAGAAGGAGAAGGTGTATTTGTATTAGATGCCCCAACTGAAGGTGCAGCCGCTGTTGCCGGAATCAAAAAAGGAGATATTGTTACAAAATTAAATGGGGTAAGTATTTCTGGCGGACCAGAATTACAAGAACAAGTGGCCCGTTATAAACCAGGTGATAAAATTTCATTAACCTATGTACGTGATGGTAAAGAATCAACAGTTAACCTGACCCTGAAAAATAAAGCCGGCAATACTGCTGTTGTAAAATCAACCGGTATCATTGAAAAATTAGGTGCAGAACTGGCTGCTATTGACAGCAAAACTGCCAGTGCCAATAATATTGCCGGGGGGGTACTGGTGAAAAAAATCGGGGAAGGTCTTCTCAAGAAAACCAGGATGCAGGAAGGCTTTATCATCACCAGCGTAAACGACCAGGAAATTAAAACCATCGCCGATCTCGATAAAATACTTTCCATCAACAAAGGAAGAAAAGTAAAAATAGAAGGAATTTATCCAGGCTTCGAAAGCACGTATCCTTATCCTTTGGATTTGAGCGACGTGGAGTAGGGCAATTAGTAATTAACAATTAATAATTAATAATTGTTGCTTATCTGTAAAATAGAAGCGTGTCATTTTTAATAATGACACGCTTCTGTTTTATTACCCATCCAAACCGTGCCATTGTGCCTTGGTGTGCATTCCAAATTCATTACGTTTAATCGCCCTACCCAATAATTATTAATTGTTAATTGCTTTTCAAACTGTACACCACCCACTCCCCTCCCTGTAACTCAAATACCTGTTTCCCCGAGAAATTAAACTGTAACCCGGAGAAGATATTTTGAAATGTTCCGCTTAACCATGGGTTATCTATTTCAATATGAATACGATCGTCTTTGGAAATATTTAGCAGAACCAGTACACAATCTTTTCCTTTCTTTCTGATAAATGCAATTACCCGATTGGCATGTTCGCCGGTGGGAAGGATAAAAGTTTCTCCTTCCATGATTGCATGATTGGATTTTCGGAAAGAAAGTAAGGTCTCATAAAAACCGGCCATTTCCAGTGGCTGGTTCCATTGAATCGGATCTTTATCAAAAAATTTCAGGCGTTTTAGATTCGGACTTTCCTGTCCGCTGTAAATTAATGGCATACCCTGCCAGGTGCAGGTAAACACGGCCCATGCTTTGGCGGCAATACCATATTTTTCATATTCGGTGCCGTTCCAACTATTTTCATCATGGTTGGTGGTGAAAAATAATTTTTGCGAGCCTTCCGGGTATTGTGTATATCCATGCAAAACGTTCCATACATCCTGTAAATTATTATTGCCTTTTACCTGATTTTCGGTGGCATGCATCCATGCCCAGGCATAACTGGTATCAAATACCGTATGGTAGTCCACCACTTCACATTCCGCCAGCCAGAATAAGGGTTTCAAAGTATCGCAGGATTCCCTTGCCTGTTTCCAGAAATCAAGTGTAACCAGGTGAGCCATATCGCAACGAAATCCATCGATATCACATTCAGTGATCCAGTAACGCATGGCCTCGATCATAGCCTGGCGCATATCCTGATTTGTGTAATTAAGATCGATCACATCTTTCCATCCATTCTTTTCCGTAAAATTCCCCTGCTCATCGTGAATATACCAGTCCGGATGCTCGGTTGTCCAATGATGATCCCAACCTGTATGATTAGCCACCCAGTCAATAATCAGTTTCAGTCCCAATGCATGAGCCTGTTTCACCAAAGCTTTAAAATCATCCAATGACCCATATTCAGGGTTAATAGTAGTATAGCTGCTGCAGGCATAATAACTACCCAGACTGCCCAATCTTTCTTTTATACTAATAGGTGTGATGGGCATCAGCCAGATGATAGTAATACCCATTTCTTTTAAACGGGGTAAATGGTGGGCAAAACTGTTGAAACTGCCTTCCAAAGTGTATTGCCGGATATTCACTTCATAAATACTGGCTGCTTTTGCCCATGCTACTGTAGAAAATTGTTTGCTCATATTGGTTAGTATCCTTACAAATAAATAGATTTATAAAATATGCACATGAACGGTGAACCCAAACTGGAAAGAAAGATAAGTCTTTTACAGGCCACAGCCATCAATATGACCGATATGGTAGGCATTGGTCCCTTCGTTGTGCTAAGTGTAGTGGCGCAAACATTGAATGGCCCATGGTTTTTATATGCCTGGATAGCCGGTGCCGTATTATCTTTTATCGATGCCATGATCTGGAGCCAGTTGGGGGCAACCTATCCTTTGGCCGGTGGCAGTTATAATTTTTTAAAAGAAGGGTTCGGACCAAAATGGGGTAAGCTGATGAGTTTTTTGTTTGTCTGGCAGACTATGATACAGGCACCCCTGGTCATTGCTTCAGCGGCTATTGGGTTTGCGCATTATTTCGGATTCCTGTTACCCCTTAGTAACTGGGAGAGTAAAGCGATTAGCGGAGCCCTGGTGATCCTGATTGTTTTATTATTGTACAGAAAAATAGAAGCCATTGGCAAGATCAGTGTGTTTTTATGGATGGGGGTTTTGTTAACCATGACATGGATTATTGGCGGAGGTATTTTTCATGGAAATTTTTTGCATCCTATACAACATATCAACGATGGATTACAGTTAAACGGGGCATTTGTAGCAGCATTGGGATTTGCGAGTGTGAAGAGTGTATATAGCTATCTGGGCTATTATAATGTTTGTCATTTGGGCGGGGAGATCATTAACCCGAAAAAGAATATCCCCCGTAGTATGTTCATCTCCATAGCTGGTATTGCCGCATTATACCTGATGATGAATATCAGTGTGGCATCGGTTTTACCCATGGACCATATTCAGAACAGCAATTTTGTGGTAAGTGAATTTGTGCAAACTTTATCAGGACCTATTGCAGCGAATATCGTAACCCTGCTGATACTTTGGGTGGCATTTGCTTCTGTGTTCTCAGCTACCTTAGGATACAGCAGAATCCCATACGCGGCTTCGGCTGATGGAGCTTTCTTCAAAGTATTTGCGAAACTGCATCCCACCAAACATTTTCCGCATATATCTCTGTTGGTATTGGGTAGTCTGGCTTTTGTATTCAGTCTGATGTTGAAACTGGAAGATGTGATCAAAGCCATATTAGCCATGCGCATACTGATCCAGTTTATCGGTCAGGGTATTGGCTTATTATTACTCGTTAAACGAAAAGGGAAAGCGCATTTTGCCTGGCATATGCCCGCCTATCCACTGCCAGTATATTTGGCCATCGCTATCTGGGGGTATATCTTTTTTTCTACAGGAGAGAAGATGATGATGGGTGGAATAACCGTAATTGTGTTGGGGGTGATTGCTTATTTGATTAAGTCCCGGAGAAATAAGGAGTGGCCGTTTACGAATTAATATGCAATTAATTTTCTTCGATTATTCTTTACCGGATAATTGATTCATACCAAACTACGCTTCATTAATCAGTGGCAAAGTATTCAACCACTTTCCGACGCTTTTTAGAGTAAGTTATCGCCTTGAATCCCTCATCAAAATAACTATACATAAATCCGACAGCAGATTTGTCACTACTAATTTCATCCCAAATGGCTTTATCACCATTATCAGAATCGAATCGATCAGTTATAGAAATGGCTGGCCGAATAAAAGCTGCTTTATTAAAAAATCGTATCAACCTTACCCGTATAGTATCTTCCTGCTGTTTTGGTGTAAGCTCAACATAATTGCCCCATAACATACCATTGGCAGGAAAATTTTCATGATAAATGAGTTCATGTTTGCTGTTATAGATTGTAAAATGTACGGTGCCTTTATAAACACTAACCCCAGACAGTCTTAGCGCAAAACTATCCCGGTGGAGGGCATTTGAAAATAAATGCCAGGAATGCACTGATAAAAGATTAGTGGTATCTATTAAATGAAAGTTATCCTTTCTGGATGTATTACCGGGACTAATTTCAACAGTATCCGCAAACAGTTTTGGCGTGGTAATAAAAGTGCCAATATAAATAATAATAAATGCGAGGGGCATGATATAATTTTTTTTCATATTGCTCTTACTAACGTGTTGTGCTTTTTAAATAGATTGAAATGTAATGAATTCCTGAGATTTTTCTTTGCGTTCACTACGGTTCACTGCCTGCCCGATTATGCTGTTCAGGCGGGCAGGCAGTGAACCGTAATGGCCGCTATGAATGTAGAAAAATACTAGCACCCAAGGTATTTTGCTATGTAACCTATTTTTAAATAGCACAGCACGTAATTACTAATCATAGAATCAGGAATACTGCGTAAACTCTATATTATTTCAATACTCCCCCACCTCAAACACCCCAATCCTCACACTTTCCATCACTCCCAAAGCCCCTCGCTCATCACCAGCTTCTAACTTCATCACCAGCAGAAATACACCATTTCCATAAGGTTTATCAAAACAAAAATCATAGGCATTCTCATACGATGTATAGGGCATCCACTCAGTATAGGCAGTATCGTATTGCCATTGGTTTTCAGATTCTGGCAGGAAATAAGCCGTTAGATGATAACGATACACATTTGTTCTGATCTTTTTTGAAAAAGAAGGCGCTGAACAAACTTGCATACCAACATTGAGTTGTTTTGACCCCACTTGAATCTGAGGACTGGGAATATATGGCCAAACCCGATTCATTAAATACTTCTCATGCATATCCATACCCCTGAGTTGTTGTAACAGATCAACCCGGTTATCAGATTTTGCTTTACGCAAAGCACTCAACATTCTTGCCCAGGCAGTTCCATCTCTATAATAGGCAGAATGCATACAAAGTAACTGATACAAAGGACTGGCCAGTCCATTCAACATAGCAGATCTGTTGGCATTGGCTTTCAGGGTTTCATTAATGGTTACCGGCTTATACGTACCTCTTTTTGCCCTTACATCATCGCCATATTTACCGCGGGTAAATACCATTTTACCCAAAGTGCCTCGAAACGGAAAAATGCTTTCGTTTTTTGCCATTACAAAAAAGATTTTATCTTTGTAATATATTTGGGGGATGATTAAAAATAATCATTTTCTTTTCAGGTTTTTCTTCCCCACCTACCGTGTTTTAACGGTATTTTTTACAAATACTCTTCCCACCAACATTACAGAGACTTTATAGAGACCTTATAGAGACCCTATAGAGACCTTATAGAGACTTTATAGGAACTCAGCTTTTAGTCAAAGCTGTATATACCCTAAGTATACTTCGGGTATACAGTAATCCTAAGGTAATCCAGGGGTAATAGACAAGTATTCTTACTATCTATCACTACCTATCTCATTACATGCGACAGGGGCCCAAATACGAAGCAGACAAAAAGAAACTAAGACGGAAATAAGAACCAAATACGAATCAAATAAAAAGAAATGCCGAAGCGGGGTCGAATTGCAGTCGAAGAGGGGCGAATAAATAGACGGAGTCAGCTGATTTCATTAAAAAAAAATATAAATAAAACCAGCTAATCCGTTATATCATATTTAACTACTTTCCGCAGTTTTCTAGAATAAAGGATTGCCTCATACCCTTCATGGTAATAACTAAATATAAAGCCAAATGAAGACTTGCCAGCGCAAGCTTCATCCCAGGTAGCTTTATTTGACTCATCAATACCGAATACATTCGGATCCGCTGATACTGGTTTAAAAAAAGCAGAGTCTTCAAAAAAACGGGTTAGTCTGGCCAATATAGAATCTTCCTTTTGATTTGCACTCAGTTTATCTGTTGGAAATAACATATCAATGGCAAGAAATATTTCTGTATGTAGGAGTTCGTGTTTGCTATTGTAAATAGTAACCACAGTTCTTCCTTTTAATACATTAATTCCTGAAAGCCTGAGCACAAAACTATCCGGGCGCAAGGAATCCGAAAATAAATGCCATGCATGAACGGTTAATAAATTGGCTGTATCAGTTTTTTCAGAATGAATGCCAGCATCCAATGATAG
The DNA here is from genome assembly GCA_903926855.1 of uncultured Bacteroidota bacterium. GTDB lineage: Bacteria > Bacteroidota > Bacteroidia > Chitinophagales > Chitinophagaceae > Sediminibacterium. Next base: position 26,089 of record CAIYKV010000202.1, read on the forward strand.
ATTCTCAGGTTTTGCCAAAACAGTATCTGTAATGGGGGTTGCAGGCGTAATGAAAGTACAAGCGGCACAATCGATCAGAAAAAAAAGAAATACAGCAATGATTCTCATATACAATTTATACTAAGGAAGTTACCTATTTCTCACTTGATTTTCTAAAATATCAGGATAAAACGCTCATCCTCCATTATAGTTGTCGCAATAAGCTAATCAGGTTTTTATTTAACTCAGGTAACTTTTTACCCAATATTGAAAAAAACTCATTGTCAAATTTTTCCACAGTTACCACCGCTTTCTTAACCAGTTTTTTTCCGGCATCAGTTAAAGCTACTGTTTTGGCACGGGTATCTGTGAGATGTTCCTGTCTTTGGATATATCCTTTTTGTTGAAGGGTTCTTAATACCGTGGAAGTGGTCATGGGATCTATTTTTGTATGCCCGGACAATACCACTTGCGTCACTTCCTGTTTCGACAGTATAAGCCAGTGAATGCTGGCCATTAACACGAATTGTGAATGGGTTATACCAAAGGGTTCCAGGGCTTTCCTGATTTCCCTTTGCCATAAATTGGTTACCTGCCATAATAAGAACCCGGAGCTTTCTTCGGGTTGGTCCACACTAAATGTATTGTCTGTTTCTTTCATAATAAAGAAGCGGCTTTAATCTGTTCCTGCATATCTGCCGGCAGGCCATCTACAATTTTTTGGGCAACCAGTTTCCGCCATAGGAATCCTAAGATCCCTTCCACTTCCATGGTAGTGGTTATTTTTAGCCCTTCTGCCGTATCCTCAAAGGTATGTACCCCGCGCATGATAGCCAGCGGAAACCGGGTGATATCTGTAAACCCATGGTTTTCTACTGCTTCCAGGATCCCGATTTTTATTTTTGGGCCCCCTTTAGGCTGGAAAATAAAATGATTGCCTTTCTCGAATTTACCATCTATATGGGCATAGTCAATCCCGTTATCCCAGTTTAGCCAGTTATTGACATCGGAAAACAGTTTCCACATTTGTTCCTTGGTAACTTCTCTGGTAACGATTGAATAAGAGCCTGTCCACATACAATAGTTTTTTAGTTGGGTAAATTTTGATATGTACAAATATAATATGTACACTTATTATTTACCAAATAAATTTATTTCCTATTTAGCGGCTTCTATTTTGCTCAATGCGCTATTTTACCAGAAATGATATCGGCATCTTTTTCAAAGAGGGAAATCACCCATTTGGGCGGTGCTTTTTGGAGATCCTTTACACCCGCCTGTAACAATATTTCTTTGAGAATCTGTGGCTTATCTCTTTTCCAAATCAAGGCCCGGGTAATGCCTAGCGCCTTGGTCTCGCCATCCTGTTCAAATTGGTGAATATGATAAATCCATTTTTCATCCCAGCCCAGGGTTTGCAATTTCAGGGTAAAATAGGTTCCTCGTTTTAATGGCTTTCGGTAGATGATTTTTTGTGAGCCCAATGTGGGAGCCAATCCTTTTAAAATAATTTCCTGGTAGAGTTTGGATCGCCCAATCAATTCCCATCGGATTATATCCATATAAGCGGCATAGCGGAAAGCAGCCATTACCCGCAACCCATCGCAATCAAAAATCCGCACCCTGAATTGTCTGCTGATTTCATCATCTATATCTACAGGAGATTGAAAATGTCGGCTGATTAGAATACGTATGATTCGATACCAGTAATGGAACATGCTACTACATTTACAATTACTAACAATCTACTTGAATAAAGGTGTTATGAATATATACTTCCCCTTTTACATTGCCTTCTATAGCTGGCATAATGGTTAATAACTAATAAAAAATACCTATATCAACCCGTAGTAGAAAATAATGATAATTGAAATTCGTGTTTCTTTTTCCATGGTCTTAGTTTGGCTTTTCTGGTTTGCCCTTCTGAATTTACCTGGTATACATCGGTTTCATGGTATCTGGAAGCGATAATAATCTGCGTACCACCTGAATATTCCTTAAATAATTTTTCAACCAACTCAGGAGTATTGTTATTTTTAGATAAATGGGAAAGCAGGAGATGACTCATGTAGGAAGGTCGATGCTGCCTGAATAATTGAAGGGCCTCTGCATTTGATAAATGCCCTTCTCCTCCCCGTATACGATTTTTTAAATGTATCGGATAATTGCCATTCTCCAGCATATCGGCATCATAATTGGCTTCCAGAAATGCTGCATTACATTTTGAAAAATAATGCACCAGTCGCTCGCAGACTTTTCCAATATCTGTAAAAACACCGACTGTTACTTTTTCATGCTCAATCACAAAACTATGTGGATCTATGGCATCATGGTATTTACGAAAAGGGGTAATGGTTAATGATCCAATTTTAACCGGTAAAGACTCTGTAAAAGGAACTGTCTGTGGAATCTCCGCCCTGAATAGTGTATGCTTTTGTGTTTGCTGCGTGATATATACAGGAAGTTTGAATTTTTTGGCAAGTACAGCTAAGCCTGAAATATGATCACCATGCTCATGAGAAATAAAAATAGCCCTTACCCTGTCCATAACAAGTCCCAGCTTTTTCATCCGCTTCTCCGTTTCTCTGCAGGATATACCTGCATCTACCAAAATAGCATCCGTCTCATTGCCAATATAATAGCAATTGCCATTACTGCCTGAGTTGAGTGAACAAAAATATAATCCCATAAGTCTTCAAAATTAGGCAATCGGAGTCAACTCAAGAATATGAGTTTATACAGTTTGTTCATTGCATTTTCCAGTCCAAAATCAGGTATAAATACTCTTTCTAAAGATTCAAAAAGCAAATAAGTTTGTCAGAGTTCAATCAATAATCATTACCAAAATGAAAATTCTTATGGCAAACAACTATACCCAATTATATATTCATTGCGTATTTGTAGTTAAATACCGTCTGGCCCTTATTGATGCAGTTTGGGAAGAGAGATTAAAATCATACATAACAGCTATTCTTCAAAACAATGGTCATACAATGATCGCTATTAATAATATGCCTGATCATATGCATATGTTATTTGGACTGAATCCTGCTCAATCGATTGCACAAATTATGAAATCAGTAAAAGGCAATTCTTCTGAATGGATTAACAAAGAAAAACTCACGGCCCGAAAATTCAACTGGCAGAATGGCTATGGCGCTTTCAGTTATTCGAAATCTCAAATTCATCGGGTTGCAAACTATATAGATAAACAAAAAGAGCACCATCAAAAGAAAAGCTTTTTAGAAGAATATAAATCGATGCTGGATAAGTTATCTATTCCCTATGAGGATAAATATCTTTTTGTGGAATTGGAGGACTAGTCTTTACAAAATAAACTGGTATATGCAGTGTACAAATCCTTACTTTATAATTATTATCCCGCATGTATCTCCTGACTATGCAACACCATAAGGGTAGCCCCTATGGGGCATAGGGGATCCAGTAGGTTGGGTCAGATGGGTTACAGGGCGGTTGCCCCGATGGGGCATAGGAAGGATTATATGTATGTGATGAAGTCTAAGACAAAACCAGTCCCGTTTGGGACAAAAGCCCTGTAACCCACACCCAAGTATCGCTAGTCCTCGCATCTACAATACCCCTGTCCCGTTAGGGACAAAAGCCCTGTAACCCACCCCCAAGTATCCCTAGTCCTCGCATCTACAATACCCCTGTCCCGTTAGGGACAAAAGCCCTGTAACCCACACCCCCAAGTATCCCTAGTCCTCGCATCTACAATACCCCCAGTCCCGCTAGGGACAAAAGCCCTGTAACCCACACCCCCAAGTATCCCTAGTCCTCGCATCTACA
>CAIYKV010000203.1 GCA_903926855.1 uncultured Bacteroidota bacterium
AGTATACAAGAATTGATTATAAAAAATTAGAGGAGTACCATAAAGGAAACTCCCCTAAACAGGCTGGTATAAAACCGCCTAAAGAACAAAATTAAAAATATTAATCAAAACACTTGATTATTAACACAGAATCTCTGCGGTTCTCCGCGACCTTTGCGATACAGCTTTTAAAGGTATTTATAGGATTACAAATCATGATCAGTAATCGTATTATAACCATTAAAAGCTGTATCGCAAAGAACGCCAGGGACCGCAAAGGACGCAGAGGGAAGAATAAAACAACTTAATTATTCCCTGATTTTACACGACTCGCTTCCTCACTCGCCCCTCCCCTGTTACGCTGTGTATTGCCCACTTTTCCTTTACTGAATCGATAGGTGAACGACAGATTAATTACCCTCGAATCACGATACTGTTGAAACTGCGCATCGATATTACTTACTTTGCTTACCGCACTAAAACGTTGAGACCATAAAACATCACGTACCCCCAGTTTAATCGTTCCCTTATTCTTCAATACCTGTTTGCTCGCACCCAGGTTCAATGCACCAAAATCACCAATTTTCAGGATACCCTCAATACCCGGTGTACGGTAAAATCCACTCATTTCTGCTGCCCATCCATTCTTAAATTTGAATTGTTCCATCGCATTAAACATTCCCGTGGTAGCCGCAACCGTAACAAACTCTCCGTTCACAATACCGCTGAATTCGTTATGATACAGATTGGCATAGATATTACTTGACCACCATTTGGTAATCGGCACTGCCGCATTCACTGAAATCCCTAACTGGTGCTGGTTCGCAATATTTGATTTCTTTACATAAGTCTGATTTTTTGCAGCATCCTGTTCAAATACTTCCTGTATGATATCGGTGGTTCGGGTATAGTTAAATGTTGTAGTCAGGAAATTATTATAGGTATGCGTTAACTCTATATTATTACTGATCTGTGGTTGCAGATTGGGGTTGCCCTGCTCATAGGTATACTTATCCAGAAACGTAACAAAAGGATTCATATCACCATAATCCGGTCTGCCTACCCTTCTGCCATAATCCAATACAAAACTATGTTTATCAGAAAGCTGGTATTGCAGATACAAGGTTGGAAACAGCTGCACATAATCACGTGTAAACTGAATATCAGAAGTGATCTGGTTACCGTTAGAATGGGTATGTTCTAAACGTAGACCCAATTGTCCGCTTAATTTTTTAGATAAGGGTCTGCTATAATTTACATAGGCAGCATTGATATTTTCCTGGTACACAAAATGATTGCTTCTGCCCAGATCCTGCACAAGGATGGTATTCTTCACACTATCATACACCGCATTGTTATCTGTTTTTACAAAACTGGATTTCAATCCCGCTTCAAATTTTGCACCATGTTTCAGCGGCTTTACATAATCCACTTTTGCACTATAGATATCGATTCGCTGTGGTAGATTACCCAACAAAGTATCATTGGGAGATGCGGGTAAAGGAAGCCCGGTGGGTGTATAATACTGGTTGGTCAAACTCTGGTTATTACCAGAATGATAACTGATATAATCCAGGTCAGCTGTAATTTCAGAGCCTGTAGTGTCAATTACATGACGCATATTCAGGTTGGTACTAAAATTATTCCAGAATTGATTATTGATTGAAACCGAACGGGTTTGGCTTTGTGCGATATTATTGGCATCAGCAATATTAATCGCACTATTGCTTGTAAATAATTGTTGGTTATTTCCACCATTCACTACAAAACCCAGGGTTGTTTTTTTTGAAGCGAAATAATCCATTCCAAACTTGCCCGACCAGGGTTTGTCGTTATTATGCAGATCATTTACCTGGTTATAATTAGACAGAACGGCCTTGGTAGCAGAATCTGTGAATTTGCGCTGAATGGTTAATTTTTGAAAACCTTGATTATGGGCATAGCTGATATTGCCAAAGAGGTTGAAAGCTCCATTTCTATAATTCATATTGGCACTCTCATTAGTTTTAGCATAAACGCCCTGTCCATAACTACCCGTAACACTTCCATTATACCCCAACTGTTTGTTCTTTTTGGTTTTGATATTAATAACGCCTGCACTTCCGGCAGCATCATATTTAGCGGGCGGATTGGTCATGATTTCTATCTGATCTAATTGGCTACTCTGCATATTCTGCAACATAGTGGCCAGATCCTGTCCTGATAAATACGTAGGTCTTCCATCAATAAATACCTGCACCCCTTGTTTTCCTTTCAAACTGATATTACCATCCTTATCTACTGAAATACCAGGCGATTTTTCCAATACTTCCATTGCGGTACTTCCGGTATTCGATATAGATGCTTCCACATTTACAATGGTTCGGTCAATCTTCTGTTCTATCAATGGCTTGCTGGAGCTAACCGTAACAGCAGCCAGTTCTTTACTTACAGGCTGCAGGTGGATGATTTTTAGATCAGAAGATGGATTGGCTTCAGAAAGCTCAACAGCTTCGCTATAATACCTGGCAAAACCGCTGGCTTGTATTACTACCAGGAATTTGCCGGGTTTCCCGGTTTCCAGCTCAAAATGACCGGTTTTATCCGAAACTGAGAGTTTTACGATGGTAGAATCTTTGGCTCTTAACAAACTTACCGAAGCGGCTTCTACGGGTTTACCGGAGCCATCTATTATGCCGGTAACGGTTCCGGATATTACTGTTTGGGCAGAAATACCGGTAAACCCAAATAAACCTGCCGAAAGGGTTAGAATAGCGATGAGTTTTTTCATTGTATGGAACATAGTAAATGATTTTGATTTAGTTCTAGTGTTTACTAATTACAAGTCAAAACTATGTACTGTGTTTAGCATAGTACATAGTTTTGTATTTAACGGTAAAATCACGTGATAAGTGGCAGACCCGACTGGGTTCTGTGAAAGTAATTCTC
>CAIYKV010000204.1 GCA_903926855.1 uncultured Bacteroidota bacterium
ACTTATTCCACCGTCACACTTTTAGCCAGGTTTCTGGGTTTATCCACATCTAATCCTTATGCAAGTAATACGTAATAACTCAAGAGTTGTAGTGGAACTACACTAAGTAATGGAGCAATTACTTCATCTGCATCCGGAACGGTCATTACATCATCTGCCATACCCGGAATCACTTCATCGCCAAAGGTGGTAACGGCAATTACTTTTCCTTTTCTCGCTTTGATTTCCTGAACATTGGAAACGATTTTCTGATAATAAGAATCTTTTGTAGCCACAAAAACAACAGGCAGGGATTCGTCTACCAAAGCAATCGGACCATGCTTCATTTCAGCAGCTGGGTAACCCTCGGCATGTATATAGGAAATCTCTTTTAGTTTCAATGCGCCTTCCAATGCGATTGGGAAATTATATCCTCTTCCCAGAAATAAGAAATCATGGGCATTTTTATATTTTTGTGCAATTCTTTGAATATTGGTTGTATCCTGTAGAATCTCTTTTACTTTTTCCGGAACTGCTTCGAGTTCTTTGATCAGGTGCAGAAACCGTGTTTCATCCAATGTGCCTTTCGCATAGCCTATTTTGAGCGCCACCATGGTGAGTACGGCTAATTGACCGGTAAATGCTTTCGTGCTGGCTACACCTATCTCTGGTCCGGAGTGGGTATAGGCACCGGCATCACTCAATCGGGCTATACTGCTACCCACTGCATTCACAACTCCAAAAATGAATGCCCCTTTCTCTTTGGCACTTTCCAATGCAACAAGTGTATCAGCTGTTTCACCACTTTGAGAAATAGCAATAATAACATCTCCCTTGTGTATAACCGGGTTACGGTACCTGAATTCGGAAGCATATTCTACTTCAACAGGTATTCTGCATAATTCCTCAATCAGGTATTCTGCTACCAAGCCCGCATGCCAACTGGTACCACAAGCCACAATAATAATCCGTTGGGCTTTGATAAAAGCTTCCAGATTATTTTCGATTCCGCTCATAATAATTTTTCCGCTTCCGGCCAATAGCCTGCCGCGAAGACAATCAAAAATGGTATCTGGTTGCTCATAAATTTCTTTTAGCATGAAATGGTCATAACCACCTTTTTCAATAGCAGCCAATTCCATATCCAGTTTGGTAATAAAAGGAGTTTGTTTTTCATTACCCAGATTCTTTAAAATCAGTTCATCTGGTTTTACAATTGCAATCTCATAATCGTTTACATAAACGACTTCCTTTGTGTATTCAATTATAGGAGATGCATCGCTTGCCAGAAAATGTTCCCCTTTGCCGATACCAATTACAAGCGGACTTCCTTTTCTCGCCGCAATAATGGTTTCGGGATCATCATTTGAAATTAGTAAAATGCAGTACGCTCCAACAACGCGTTTTAGAGCGATTCTTAAAGCTTCTTCCAGACTACATGCATTATTTTTTTTGATATCCTCAATAAAATTGAGCAATACCTCTGTGTCTGTGTCGCTATTAAACCGATAGCCCTTCTTCAACAAATCATTTTTGATCTGTGTATAGTTTTCAATAATCCCATTATGAATCATGGCAAGTTCGCCACTTTGCGATTGGTGGGGATGGGCATTTCTATCACTTGGCTCACCGTGGGTTGCCCAACGGGTGTGGCCTATACCAATATGGGCATGCAGGTCTTGACCCAGAACACTTTCTTCCAGTTCGGCCACTTTTCCTTTTTTCTTGTAAACATTCAGCTTACCATCATGCAATAATGCCACACCAGAACTATCATAGCCCCTGTATTCCAGGCGTTTTAACCCTTTTAAGATAATGGGATAAGCTTCTCTTGGGCCGGTATATCCAACAATTCCACACATAATAAATAGGATTTATAATAACCTGCAAGATTAACTATTTTGCTGTAAATAGCATAGGATTAACAAGACAAGTATTAGTAGATTTTATAATTTTGGCAAATGAATATCGGTTTTGATTTTAAAAAGGAATACACGCTGGAGGATAATTGCGTTTTATTGCGGCCTTTGGTCCAAAATGATGGCAAGAGTTTGCTGTTATTTGCGGTTCAAGAGCCGGATTTGTGGAAATATTCGATAATTGCTGTTGCGGGAGAGGAGAATATGCGTAAATACCTTGCTACCGCTTTAACCGGCAGAGAACAAGAAAAAGAATACCCATTTATTGTAATTGATAAAAGAACCAATGAGGTAGCAGGATGTACCCGCTTTTATGATGTCCAATTACATAATAGAACACTTCAGTTAGGCTATACCTGGTATGGGAAAAAGTTTCAGGGTACTGGGTTAAACAAACATTGCAAGTATTTATTGCTGCAATTTGCATTTGAACAAATGGGTATGGAAAGAGTTGAGTTCCGCGCGGATAATAGCAATGAGCGAAGTATAGCGGCCATGAAAAGTATTGGTTGTAAAGTGGAAGGAGTATTGCGCAGCACTTCCCCAAAACATGAAGGTGGCCGGAGGAATAGTATCATATTGAGTATTTTGAAAGAAGAATGGAAAAACCATGTTAAACAATCTTTGTTTCAAAAATTGAAATGATACGAGTGGATGGTAGGCGTTTACTCTATTTGATTTAATGGGATTTTGATTACTTCGATAGCTTCTTTTTGTCTGGAAATAATTACATATAAATAGCCCTTATCAATTAAGGTATGCGGGTAGCCATATTGCCCACCCTTCCATAAACCTTCTTTTTTTAGCTGGTATAATTGATTTGCAATAATATAATGTTTATCAAACGTTTTGCCATCTGAAGAAACAGATAATACCAAAGGATTTCTGGCATAATGATGAAAAGTATCTGGAATTCCTACATAATAGAAACGATGATCAGGTAGCTGCCCAAAATGAAACTTACTATCATTATCTGAGAAAGGGGTTTCTACAGGTTGTGTCCAGTGATTGCCCATATCTTCACTTTCTGTGAGCCATAATTTACCTTTCCATCCCTTCCCTGTTACCCTTAATAAAGCATGAATCTTATCATCTTTTGTTTGAAAAAATGAGGCTTCGCAAAGTGGTGGGAATTGATTTTTCTCGGCCGGTGCATAAAAGCTGGATGGGTTATCTTCTGAATACAGCGAAGAATCATAAAAACTGCGGATATGCCAACCACGCAATCCACTGGCATCATCTGTATAAGGGAAACTGAAATTTCCGGAGATGAGCAATCTCCCTGAAGAAAGTGCCTGGGGGCCATGATTAGGGTTTACGGGGATATGCATATCTATTGGCCCGCTCCAGTGTTCACCATCCATACTGGTTTTTGCCCAAAGATGGGTATGCGTTTTTTTGGGTGAATATTCTCCGTAATAAGCCACCAGGGTATCATGGAACTGATAAAACCCTGCTGCCGTTAGCACATTGAAAGTATCATTACAAAATCGGGAAGGTAAAGCCAATATTTTCGGCGCTGACCAATGCACAAAGTCAGTGGAAACAGCATATACCACTCTTTGTCCGGGTGCATCTTCATCTATCATCCCATTAGACCATATTGCCAAAATCTTATCTTTAAAAATCGTAATTGACGGGTGATGTGAATACATCCACTCTTTTTGGGGAATATAGACCATGCTTCTTTCTATACTAAGTTTTGTAAGGCCCGAATCCGTTTGATACGTATTGGAAATCAATGTTGATTGCCCTGTGATAAAACTGAAAGGGCAGATGAGTATGACAAAATAAATAAGTACTTGTGCCGGAATACAATCAAAGATATTTTGTGTCTTTCGCATGATTCCTTTTCTTTTGCTGAAGATACTATTTCATGAGTATCTTTCGCTTTTGCCCGTTTAACAAATGCCCTATGTATAAACATTTTGTTCTTCTCATTTTGCTTTCCTTTTGTGTGGTGTGCACTAATGCGCAAAAAAAAATGCCTTATCAAAACCCGGCATTTCCGGTTGCTGATAGAGTAAAAGATTTATTGCAGAGAATGACTTCAGAAGAAAAATTCTGGCAATTGTTTATGATACCAGGCGACTTGGGTAATGAGCCGTCCAGATACAGCAATGGTATTTTTGGATTTCAGGTGAGTGCAGCTTCATTGGGAGAAGGAGTCAGTTCGCAAATTTTGCAGTATGGCAGTGCTGAAAATGCCTTAATGCTGGCCAGAAAAATAAATAGTATTCAAAAATATTTTGTTGAAAAAACAAGACTGGGAATACCCATAATCGCTTTTGATGAAGCTTTGCATGGATTGGTAAGGGGTGGAGGCACTTCATTTCCGCAGGCAATTGGTTTGGCTGCTAGTTGGGATACATTACTAATGCGCGAAGTGGCAACGGCTATAGCAGAAGAAACGGGTAGCAGGGGTATCAGACAGGTACTTTCCCCGGTAATTAATATTGCCAGTGATGTTCGATGGGGGCGTACGGAAGAAACTTATGGAGAAGATCCTTTTCTTAGCTCAGAGATGGCCGTTGCCTACATAACTCCTTTTGAAAACGCCGGTATCATTACTACTCCAAAACATTTTATTGCAAATGTTGGTGATGGGGGAAGGGACAGTTATCCTATTCATTTTAACGAGCGTTTATTGGATGAGTTATACCTGCCACCGTTCAAAGCAGCCATTGATAGAGCAGGTGCAAGGTCAGTTATGACAGCATACAATTCGCTTGATGGCAGTCCCAGTTCGGCCAATAGCTGGCTGCTCAATAAAAAACTGAAACAAGATTGGCATTTCAAGGGCTTTGTCATTTCGGATGCCGGTGCTGTGGGTGGTGCTAACGTGCTTCATTATACGGCTAAAGATTACCCCGAAGCAGGAAAGAAGGCCATTACCAATGGGCTTGATGTGATCTTTCAAACAGCCTATGAACATCATTCCCTGTTTATTCCACCTTTTCTCGATGGAGGCATCGAACAGAAACGATTGAATGATGCAGTTGCCAGGGTGTTAACTGCAAAATTTGAATTGGGTTTATTTGAGCACCCTTATGTATCGGAACAACTGGCGGCTCAATGGGTGAATAATACCAGTCATAAAGCACTTGCCCGAAAAGCTGCGATTGAATCGATTGTATTATTGAAAAATCAAAACCAGGTATTACCGATTTCTAAACAAATTCATTCAGTGGCGGTAATTGGACCAGACGCAATTGAAGCGAGGCTGGGAGGGTATAGTGGGCCTGGTAATGGTAAATCAAATATACTTGAGGGTATCAGAGAAAAACTGGGTAAGTCAGTTTCTGTAAATTATGCAGAAGGAGTAGGGAGGAGCACACAGGAATGGACAGTAATTTCTTCAGAATTTCTAAGTACAGAGACTGAAGGAAGCAAAAAGAATGGATTAAAAGCAGAATATTTCAAGGGACTTTCTACTGAAAACCATCCTGAATTTGTTAGGATAGATCCACAAATTGATTTTCATTGGACTTTATTTTCACCGGACCCTTTTTTGGCAGCAGATGATTATTCGGTTAAGTGGACCGGGAAATTATTATCACCTGGCGATGGAGTTTATAAAATTGGTCTGGATGGTAATGATGGGTATAAACTATATATCAATGACTCATTGCTGATAGATAACTGGCATAAACAAAGTTATCATACCCGATTGGTTGATTATGTTTTCGAAAAAAATAAACAATATACAATTCGAATAGAGTTTTATGAATCGGCGGGGAATGCACATATCAGGCTTATATGGACAGCCGGTATAAAAAATGATATAGAAAAGAAAATGACTGATGCCTTAACCCTTGTGAAAAATTCCGAAATGGCCATTTTTGTTGCAGGGATACAGGAAGGAGAATTCCAGGATCGGGCATCGCTGGCTTTGCCTGGCTATCAGGAAAAATTAATTCAGGAAATAGCCAAAACAGGTAAACCCGTGGTGGTGGTACTGGTTAATGGAAGTGCCATAACCATGCAGAATTGGTTAAACAAAGTAGATGGTGTATTGGAAGTATGGTATCCGGGAGAAGAAGGAGGGCATGCAGTGGCAGATGTTTTATTTGGCGATAGTAATCCCGCGGGCCGTTTACCAATTACTTTCCCATTATCCGAAGCACAATTGCCTTTGGTGTATAATCATAAGCCAACCGGCAGAGGCGATGATTATAATAACCTGAGTGGATTGCCACTTTTCCCTTTTGGATATGGGATGAGTTATACAAGTTTCTCGTATAGTAGCCTGGTGGTTGATAAGAAGCAGGGTAAGGTTGGAGAAACATTTGGGGTTCATTGTGTGGTTAGTAATACCGGAAAAAGGGAAGGAGATGAGGTTGTTCAGTTATACATACGAGATATGCTCTCTTCGGTTGCAAGACCTGTATTGGAATTGAAGGGCTTTCAAAGGGTTCATCTGGCGGCTGGAGAATCTAAAATAGTTTCCTTCTTAATTACACCTGAGATGTTACAGATATTGAATGAGAAAATGGAACCAGTAGTGGAACCAGGCGAATTCATGATTATGATCGGTTCTTCTTCGAGTGAGTTACAATTACAGGATACTTTACAAGTGATAAATAAATAAGGCAAATCTAATCCAGAACCTGTAAATGCTGGGTTTTACTATATGGCCATTGTGATTTGCTTTTAAATTATTTGGTAACTTAGGACTAACACAAACTCCCCAATTAAGACGAAGGATTATTTTTTGACAAATATTCCTGAATTGCTGCAGTATATACCCTTTTTCCCCTGGGAAGGGAAGCAGCATAAGCCGCTTTTTTATCAGGGTCACGAATAATGGCTTGGGCATAGGCTACGGCTTTTTTAAAGTCTTTACGTCCGGCTTTCTGAACTGCTGTAGCTTTTACCCGGCTCATATCCGGATATTTGGATACCACCGTATAACCATCGTACTGCTTCATAACCAATTGCTTCCCAAGTGTACCGCTTATGCCGGTAAGTGGGTGGTTTTCCGAAAGTTTTGCCATGGTTTGTTTTCTTTAAAAGTTGCTGGTAAAAAACAATTCCAGGGATAGATACCGACTCGGCACTCCCAGCTTTATCCTACCGCCATCCCAGTCCTATCCCAGTCCTATCCCAGTCCTATCCCAGTCTGCAACGTTTATACTTCGTTCATCCTCCGTTTCTGACTTTCCTGGGTTTTATTAATGGTTAGATTATCTAACTCGTTTTTTGGTTTAAAAATAGAACGTAAAGAACACGCAATAACCCTAAGTATGCATTCTATATTGAAGAATACCTCTTATAATGAAATGGCATTATTGCGATCATGCTAATGTACATAAACGGGCAAATCAAAAACAGCGTATTTCTACGTTATTTTATGCGATATACGAGGAATCATTATGGAAGAATAGAATTATTTGGCTAAAATAGTGCCGCTCAAAAACACAAGAGCCACACTAAAATAAATAATCAAACCTGTTACATCTACGAGGGTAGCTACAAAAGGTGCTGAAGAAGCTGCCGGGTCGGCGCCTAATTTTTTAAGTATAATAGGTAACATAGAACCGGTAAGGCTACCCCATAATACAACGCCTATCAATGAAACGCTGATAGTAAAAGCGATTAAAATCCAGTGTGGTCCATACAGGTCTTGAAAAATGCCATGTGCCATCAATTGATGCCAAATAATGATGCGCATAAAACCTATAAGGCCCAATATACTTCCCAGTACAAAACCACTTAGTATTTCTCTTCTCATAACCCGCCACCAGTCTGCAATAGCTACTTCACCTACGGCCATAGCCTGAATGATAAGTGTAGAAGCCTGGGATCCACTGTTACCACCACTCGACATAATCAAGGGTACAAATATCGACAAAACAAGGGCTTTAGAAAGTTCGTCTGAGAAATAGGCCATGGCTGTTGCAGTTAGCATTTCACTCAGAAACAATACAATCAGCCAACCGGCTCTTTTTTGAATTAATTTAAAGAAAGGGATATCCAGATAAGGCTCATTCAAAGCTTCAGTACCTCCCATTTTCTGCATATCCTCACTGAACTCTTCATTGGCCACCCAAAGCATATCATCGATGGTAACAATGCCCAAAAGAATATTATTATCATCCACAACCGGCAATGCCACCCGGTTATTCATTTTAAATACCTGGCTGGCATGTTCCTGATCAAAATTTACATTCAGCGATACAACCCTGCCATCAATGATTTCATCGATTCTTTTTTCCGGTGAAGCCAATATCACATCACGTATGCGGATATCATCAATCAGTTGCCCATTGGCATCTATCACATAGATTACATCAATTGTTTCACTGTTTTTGGCATGTTTCCGAATCGTATCAAATACATCATTTACCGTATTGTATAAATAAACATATACATAATCAGGTGTCATCAAACGACCTACGCTGTCTTCCGGATAGCCTAATAATGATAATGTGATCTTTCTTTCTTCGGGATCAAGTAATTTGATCAGGTCACGTATGGCCGCTTTGGGTAGTTCTTCCAGAAAGTCAGTACGGTCATCGGCAGGCAATTCATTTAAAAGCTCCGCAGTTTTTGATGAGGGGAGTTCCTTAACAATATCTTTCCGTTGCGCAATATCCAATATCTTAAAAACACTAGCCGCCCTGTGTATGGCCATATTTGCAATGATCTGGGCTTCATATTCAGGGTATTCATTAATCAGGTCAGCAACATCGCTGATCTTCTGGTCATCAAGAAAATCACGGATCTCCAGCTTATCTTCTTTTGAAATAAGTTGTTCAAACTGCTCAAAAAGATCCAGATGTTCTAATTCGAGTGACATGAACGCAATTTAATTAGGAATTCGTAAAAAGCAATTACTAATTCAGGCGAAAACAAGCAATGGGTGAATGCATATATTGGGTTTCCCCGAATACACACTTATTGTTAATAATATTTTAATGTATACTCTCAAGCCTTCCTATCTTCACGCCCAATCCTTTCGTATGATATTACCGATATTGATAGTAGCGCCTTCTGAAAAAAGGGGTAGTGGTGTGTTTGCAGGAGAAAATATTTCAGCCAAAACAATCATTGAGATATCGCCTGTGTTGGTGTTAAGTGAAAAAGACAGGATACAGGTAGAAAAAACGCGCTTATTTGATTATATTTTTGAATGGGGTAAAACACGCAAAAAAGCCTGTATTGCATTAGGATATCTTTCTTTATACAATCATGCATATGATGCCAATTGTGAGTATGAAATGGATTTTGATACAGAACTCATGACAATAACCACAGTTAGGGGAATAAAAAAAGGCGAAGAATTGTTTATCAATTACAACGCCATTGCAGATGATGCCACACCTATCTGGTTTGAAGCCAAATGATGTGGCAAGCGGGCTGTTAGGGATACATTACTAACAAATCTATCCCTAACAGCCTGAACACTACCAATATTGATATCCCATTAATCTTGTTAATTCCAGTTTTGCCAGACAAAGTTGGAACTCATACTGGAGTTTTGTTAAGGCAGCCCTTTGGACATTGGTACTGGCATTTGTAATTTCGAGATTAGTAGCAGTTCCGCTTTTTAGCCGGTTCATGGCCAGCACCTGTGCCGCTTTAGCCGATTCAATCTGCCCTGCCGTATTTTTAATTCTTTCCAAATTAGAAGCTAAATCGGTTAATGCCTGTTCGATATCTTTTTTATAAGTGCTGCTTAAGGTTTCCACAGCCATCTGGTTCTGCTTAATGATGTTCTGTTGTAATTTCTGCTGTTGTTTATTTTTCCCTCCATTATAAATCGGGATGGATAAAGAAACACCTGCCATGTAATTAAAACGTAAATCATTTACATAGGGAACATAGCCATTCTTAATACCTGCGGCTGCCTGTACACCAACCGTTGGTTTATCTGCCAGCTTTACGATAGCTAAATCACTTTCGGCCTGTTTTATTTTATCTTTTGCCAGCAGGAAATCAAAATTATTGGTCTGTGCCAACCCAAGGGCGTTACCGGCATCTGTTAGTGTAACATCAAAATCAAATGCTTTTCCACTACTTTGTTTGCTACCGGTAGAGTAGTCAAGCAGGTTGATCTGTTTCTGTAAAGCGTTTTTCAGATCAATCTTATGATTTTCTTCATTATCAATCGATGCCTGAATATTCAGAAGGTCAATTCGAAGCGCAGTGCCATTCTTTAGTTGGCTTTCAATGATTATTTTATTATCATTCAGAAAACTAAGTACACTATCCTGAATACTGATGGCTTTTTGCAGGTAAACGATATTATAATAGATAGTTGCTACCTGAAATGCCAGCTGTGCTTTCACATACTCTACATTGTGTTTTGCAAACTGAAGATCGTCCTTAGACCTGTCAACATTTGCCTGTAACCTGCCAAAATCAAATAGTGCATAACTGGCATTTAATGAACCGCTCAGGTTATTTACTGGGGCAAACTGAAAATTTTGTCCGTTTAGAGGGAGTACAATCTTTGGCTCAACAAAGGCATATTGCGCATTTCCGGTTAATTCCGGGAACCTGTTTAGCTGCGTTAAGCTTACTTTTTCCTCTGCGGTAATCACGGTATTCTGAATCTCTTTCACTTTTGGGAAATAACCGAAAGATTGACCGATCAGGTTTTTTAATTCAGGGTTCACAGTCACCTGCGCCTGTAGCGATAAGGCAGTTAGAATTGTGAATGATGTAATAAGTATCTTTTTCATTTTATTAGCTTCTGCTTTTACTATTTTAATGTAACCAGTTTTTAGTATTGACTCAATGAGAATCTGCGGCTGCTTTCATGGCGGCTGCTACTTCTGATTTTGATTTCTTTTTTACCCGTAAGAATGCAACCAACGGGATTACCAGAATAAAAAATATCGTGATTAGCCGAAAAGTATCCAGATAGGATAAATAATATGCCTGTCTGTCTACGATATTATTAATAGTGGCCAATGCTTTAGTACCTGATCCGGCCAAATCTCCTGAACGGGATATAAATCCCTGGGCTATTGTATTACTTCTATCCAGAAACATTTGTGACTCACCCGTAACTTTTGTTACCAGATCATACCGGTGTTGTGCATACTGATGTGCGATATAATTATTTGCCAATGCAATTCCAAATGCTCCACCCAACTGCCGGATCATATTATTTAAAGCGATACCGGAAGGATAATCTTTTGGTTGCAGACCTGCTACTGCCTGGTTGATTAAGGGTAGCTGAACCATACTAATCCCAACCGCACGTAAAGCCAATGGGATGAAGAAATCCCATTTACCTACATCCGGACTAACTTCTGAACTCATCCATGAATACGCTGCAAAAAGCAGGAAACCGATTACTACAAAGGGTATGGGTGATACGCCCTTACTCATTACTTTCCCGATAATAGGCATCATCAGCACCGTAATCAGGGTAGGGGCCAGTAAAGTTAAACCAGTTTCATAAGCGGTAAATCCAAGTGTACGTTGAGCAAGAACCGGAAATACAAATACGGAAGTAAATAAACCTAGCCCCACTACAAATGTGAAAATCGTGGTAAAAGCAAGATTGCGGTTACCCAATACCCTCAGGTTAACAGCAGGTTTTTCAATCGATAATTCATACCAGATAAAACCTGCCAGGCCTACAAAAGCAAGTACAGAAGTTACCTGAATGATGGAACTGCTGAACCAGTCCTCAGATTCGCCCCGTTCCAATACATATTGCAAGCAACCAATACCCACCATTAGTAATAGGATCCCCGTATAGTCGATCTTGATTTCTTTTTTCTTGGTTCCCTCACCTTCTTTTTTATCAATAAAAGTGAAAGAAAGAAAAGTTGCAATGATACCGATAGGTATATTGATCATGAATATCAGTGGCCAGGAAGCATGGTCAATGATATAACCGCCAAGGGTAGGTCCCAGCGTTGGTCCGAGAACAATACCCATTCCAAAAAGTCCAGATGCAATTGGTCTATCTTTAGGTTCAAATGCATCAAACAAAATTGCCTGTGAAGTAGAAAGCAATGCTCCACCTCCTACCCCTTGAATAAACCGCCAGATAATGATTTCTACCAGGGTGGTTGACTGTCCGCACATGTAAGATGCGGCGGTAAAAATGATCATCGAAACGATATAATAATTTTTCCTTCCAAAATATTCTGCAAGAAACCCTGTAAGTGGAATAATGATTACGTTGGCAATGGCATAGGAAGTAATTACCCAGCTGATATCCTCAATATTCACACCCAGGCTTCCGCTCATATCACTGAGTGCCACGTTAACAATGGAGGTATCTATCAGCTCCATCACTGCAGCGGTCACTGTCGTGATTACAATAATTGCTCTCGCAAATCCTTTAGGCGTTGCCATACTTATTAATTTTTCCCATCCACTTGGTTAGAAGTGGCCTGTTTAGAATTGGGTCAGGTTATTTTATATCCGCACTCACAAATACACTTAGTCCTGCTCTGAGTTTAGATCTGTATTTTGCAACATCATTGATTTGAATTTTTACAGGCACTCTTTGCGTTACTTTTACAAAATTTCCACTTGCATTATCTGGAGGTAATAATGAAAATTTAGCGCCGGTTGCTTCACTCAGACTTTCAATCGTTCCAGTGAGCTGCAGATCGGGAAATGCGTCTATTTCTATATCTACTATTTTACCGGGATATAATTTTCTTAACTGATTTTCTTTGAAATTGGCTACAATCCAATAAGTTGTATCATTTACAATTGAGAATAATGGAGTCCCGGCTTGAACATATTGGCCTTCTGACACATTCTTTTTTCCAATCTTACCTGCCTGTGGGGCATAGATTTTTGTATAGGTAATTTTTAGTTTGGTCTGTTCAATTTTGGCTTTTTTCACACCCAAACCTGCATTTGCCTTTTCAATAGCAGATTGTAATACAGCAATCCGGCTTTCGGCAGCAGTAAGATCTGTTTTACTGTTTGCCAATTGTTGGGTAGTGGTTTCAACATTGAATTTACTATCGTCCAGTTGTTTTTTCGTGATGGCCTGGTCTGCGTATAAACTCTGATCCCTTTTCAGATCATCCAATGCTTTTTGCATGCGCATATCACTTAATTGAATGCTTCCTTTATTTACCTTAAGGGTAACAAGGGCATTATTCAAAGCAGCACGTGCATTAACAACATCTACCTCTGCCTGTTTGTAATCTGCTTCCATCTCAAGCAGTTGGGTTTGCAATTCTGCATCATCCAGTTCTACTACTAATTGTCCTGTTTTTACAGAATCGTAGTCGTTAACAGCAATGTTCTTCACATAGCCAGCCACACGGGGTAGTACGGGTGTGATCTGGGTTTCTATCTGTGCATTGTCTGTAGTTTCATGTGTTAAAATATAGCTTACTTTTTTATATCCAAAGTAGGCTGCTACCAAAAGCACCAGCGTAATAATGATGGTGCGAACGGGTGATTTTTTCGGAGTTTGTTCGGTTGCTTGCTGTTCCATTGCTTGATAATTATAGGTCGTTGTTGATTAATAAATGTGCGTGAATCATCTGTTTAAGGTGTATCAATAATCTTTTCTTAAAATGTTCATCTTTATAAGGGTCATACCCAGGGTCTTTATTCAACATTTTCATACACATGGTTTTTGACATCATAACATGATTAATTGTGCCCACAATAGAAGAAAATGTTAGTTGAGGATCTACCTTCCTAAATATTTTTTTTCTGATCCCTTTTTCTATAATCGCTACCACATCTTCTGTGTTTTTAACAAAAAGGCCAATCACATGTTCATGCATACTGGCTCTTTGAGAAACCAATACTTCCTGTTGCAGCACTTTATGAAAAAGCGGCTGCGAGAAAAAGCGATCCACATATTTTTCTATAATATGATCTATTTTTTGGATCTCGGTTAAGCTGTTATTGGCACGTAATTCATCCAATATTCCACGCATAAACCCCGCTTTTTGCTCTATCATAGCCTCAAAAAGCTTGTCTTTTGAACCAAAATAGTAATTCACCATGGCTACATTTACGTCTGCTTTTGCAGCCAGATCGCGGATAGAACTACCTTCAAATCCCTTTTCCGCAAACAACTCAATGGCAACATTGATGATATGGTCTTTTTTGTCGTTACTCATGGACTTCCCATTGAAAAGGCAAAGTTTAAACAAATGTTTGAATTAAACAAACGTTTGATTAATTTTTTAAAAAAATAATTCTGCTGGTATAAGAAATAATTATTTATTAATATTAAGGATAGGCCGAATATGGCCACTTTTGTATAAATGAATCCATTGCATCCAAGTCATTCTAAATTACACGCAAATTCATTTGGCCCTGATTTTCAATGGGGTGTGGCTATTGCCGCAGCTCAAAATGAAGGTGCTTATAATATTGACGGACGTGGGCTATCTATCTGGGATAATTTTTCACGCAGACAGGGAAAAATCAAAGGCGGAGTAAAACCTTATGAAGCCTGCGATTTTTATCATCGGTACAAAGATGACCTGCTTCTGACCAAAGCCCTGGGTTTCAATGTTTTCCGTTTTTCTTTTTCCTGGAGCCGTATTTTACCCGAGGGTACCGGGCGCATTAATAAGGAAGGGATTGCATTTTACCATAAACTGATTGATGAATGTCTTGGCCTTGGTTTAACACCTTATGTTACAC
>CAIYKV010000205.1 GCA_903926855.1 uncultured Bacteroidota bacterium
GACTGGTATCCGTTGTGTAAAATTTTGCATATACTGTTTCATTTATATTAATTATAAAATTCAGTTCCTGTATAAAAATTCAAATCTTCCAATGCGGTTACCCTGTTGAGCTTGATGGTATTGACCTGAAGCGTATTCTGTTTGTAAGCATCATAGAAATCAATAAATTCCAGTAACCCGATATTTCTTCGCTGGTAATTGATCACCATTTCATGCATCAGTCTTTCAAAATCTTTCCCAAAAGAGGGATCCAGCTTTCTGAATAATTTATCCTGATCCATGGCTTTCAAAAGCGCACGTGATACTTGTTCTTCTACAGAGGCTTCTGCGCTTTTTTGAGTAGCGATGGTAATATCAATACCCGATTTTGCTGATTTGATATTACCCTGGTTGCGGTTAAAAATGGGGATATCAATACCAAAGCCAATGGAATTAAAATTTTTGATATAGCTCCCCTGTTCATCATACCCCGCCTGTAGTGTGATATCCGGAACTGCGATCGATTTTTGAAGGGAGTATACCTGTTTGCTCAGATCAACATTGGCTCTGGCTATCTTAAGGTCTGTTCTGGCAGAATAGGCAGAATCTATCAATACCGAAAAAGAATACTGACCGGGCTGGGTTTCTGCCAGTTTGCTATCATTGGCGAGCGGATCAATATAATAATTTTTTATCTGAAGCACCAGTCGTAATTCGCTTTCCGTATCATTGATCTGATTAAGCAGGTCATTGTATTCGCTTTGCAGACTATAGAGTTGGGCTTTGATACGAACCACTTCTTTTTCGGAGATATAACCTTTACCCGCCTGTTGCTGAAATGCATTCACCACCTGTTGCAATGAGTTGATTTCAACATCATATACTTTTGCAGATTGTTGTAAATAATAGATAGTAAAGAAATCTGTTCTCAATGTATATTTCAACGTACGCAGCAGATCATAAAACTGATACTCGGCCAATTTTGCATTGGTTTCTGCAATGCGTACCTGTTTATTTCGCTTTCCTGCCAGAATAATCAATTGCGATACTCCTGCAGCCGTTTCTCCATCTGCTCCGCCTGCGAATATTTTCTTAGCAGTAGGGTTATAGAAACCACGGTTGATATTGAGATTGGGATTAGGATACAATTTGGCCTGTATTATCTGCGCTTTTTGGGCATCAATATTATATTTCTGGGCCAGTAGCAATAAATTATTCTGTAGAAACAAATGCTCGGCACTATCAATACTGATGCGAATGGTGTCTTTTTGAAATTGCCCGGTTTGTGCATTTGCTGTAAGGGCAAATGCAACAAACAAGTAAAGCAAGTATTGCTTTCCTGCCTGGAAACTCATAATCTAAAATTTAATAAATACAAATAGTAACTACACGATATGGAGTAATGGCCCGATACTGGGTAATACATCACTGTATTATCCCAATCACTGATAAGTAAATAAACTAAAGGCCTTATTTAGGCTTTGGGAGGAGGTGGATTGATTTCCCTTAAAAAGAGATAAGCATAATTTTCAGTAGTTGGAACACAGTAAGCAGCTGCCTCTGTATCATACTGATTGGTTAAAA
>CAIYKV010000206.1 GCA_903926855.1 uncultured Bacteroidota bacterium
GGCAGGGAACCGCAAAGAGGAAGATATAAGAAGTATACCCAGATTAAGTTATTTTAGCACCCCAGCCTAAGCACATATAGTAAATGATGATAACAGAGAACAAAAGATACCAACGGTTCATAAAGCGACATCTTGGTTTTCTATCCAATTTTATTAACCTGGGCTCAATACAGGTATCCAACGCAGTGATCCAATTAATGCTATTCCGACTTATCATTGGTGTAACAGGCCTAACAGAATTCGGCTTAATCATGGTTGCCAATACCTATGCCATGTTAAACGCCCTATTTATCAATTATGGCACAAACCAATCGGGTATAAAAGAGGTAGCCATTCACAAATCCAATAAACCCCAGCTATCCGAAACTTTCTATACTATTTTCTATGCCCGCTTATTATTGCTGGCTGTATCCGTTTTAGTACTGGTCATCATCTATCAATTACATTTTCCCAACGCAAGGTATTTTCCGTACGCCTTAACCATCATTCTTTCTGAAACACTCAGCCCATTCTTCTTTTTTGTAGGAATAGAAAAATTATTACTGTATAACCTGATCAACCTTTTTTCCAAAATATTATCAGCCATATTGGTTGTACTGATCATTACTACCAAAGAACAAAGTGTATGGGTAAATTTTTACCTGGGAGTAGTTACCCTGGGCAGTAATTTTTTCTTATGCTTATACCTGATTCGAAAATATGAGTTGATCCATTTCCGGGTACCACTCCAAAAAATGAAAATATTCTTTTCTAAAAATTTTTTCCTGGTAGGCAATAACCTATCAGTACAGCTACAACAATCCATTTTCCTGTTTACTCTTTCTGCATCCGGTAATACTTTCGTTCTGGGGGCTTATTCTTTATGCGATAAAATCGTTTGGGCTTTTCGCCAGATTATCATCGCATTTTCCAGCGCAGTGTATCCAAGATCTGTTATCGTTTTCCATGAAAACAAGGGCAATTGGATCACCATGAAAAAAAACCTCGTATTACTGCTGGCAGCAGGCTTTATTATCGTAGCTGCTGGTGTATTCCTGTTTGCCCCCCTGGTTGTAAAAATATTTACCGGTGGTATGGATCCCCTGGCCATAACCTATACCAAATGCATATGCCTGGTACCCTTAATAGCGGCCATCAATTCAATGAATGTGATCGATTTGCTGATAAAAGATAAATACCATTATATTTTTATTATTGGTATGATACTACTGGGTATATCCGCACTAGTATCAGGTTGCCTTTTATATATCAACAAAACAGGCATCTATGGTTATTATCTTTTGATCGTAGAATCTTTCAGCCTTCCGCTTTATCTTTATTTCATCCGCCAATCAAAAAAAACACCGGATGTACAATAAGCGAATCGCGATTATTCTCATTAATTGGAACAGTTTTCAATATACCTGGCACTGTATCCTTTCTCTGAATAAAATACCCCACCAAAATTTTACCATCCTGGTTATTGATAATGGCTCAGAAGATGATTCAGCCACTAAACTTATACAGACATTCCCAGAAATCGTTTTGATCAGAGCAGGAAAAAACCTGGGCTTTTCCGGAGGCAATAACTTAGGGCTCCAATATGCCATTGATCATGGATATGAATACTCACTTCTATTAAACAACGATACAGAAGTTACCGAATCATTTTTATCTGTTTTATCCGATTATATGGATGCGCATACAGAGGTAGGTGCCATTCAACCAAAAATATATTATTACCATAACAGAAACCTGATTTGGAATGATGGCGCTTATTTTCAGCCGGTTTTGGGAATCACGTATACACCCGGACATGGAAAGATAGCTGATCCTTCAAAAGATACCATCAAACCCGTTGACTGGATAACCGGATGTGGATTCTTTATTAGAAATACGGTATTACAAAAAACAGGTTTACTGGCAAATGAATTCTTTCTCTATTATGAAGATGTGGATCTGTCATTCAGGATAAAAAAAGCAGGTTATTCATTGATCTATCATCCCGGTTCAGTAATCTATCATATTGCAGGGGTGGCTACCCGTAAAACAGAAAAGGAAAAAGAAGGTTTTCTGGATCCAATGGTTCACTACTATAATACCCGAAATCATCTTTGGTTATTGAGAAAACATCTGCCCTTCCTATATATCCCAACCGCAACCCTCTATACTTTTTTGTATACAATTGCAATTATGGGTTATTTTGTGTGCCGCTTACGCTTTACAAAAGCAAAAGCAGTATGGAAGGGTATAAAAGACGGACTTAAATAATGAACTCAATCTCTCCCTCCTTTTCTGCCCCTCTGCGTCCTTTGCGGTTCTCTGCGTCCTTTGCGATGCTGGTTTTCAAGATCTCAGGAAAAGCAGCATCGCAGGGAACGCAGAGAACCGCAAAGAACGCAGAGAGAGAACTTATACTGATAAACCAACTACGAATACAATCATAGAATAACCAAACGCAAATGTTCCTCCTGCCATGCATATTCCTACTCTCATTCATGGTGGCACTATGGAGAACCGTTGTACGCCATAAACCTGAAAATAGCCTGCTATTTTTTATATTCGGATTACCCATTTATATAACCGCACTATCCCTATCATATTTATACGGCTTCTCAAAATGGATACCCTTTCTGCAAGCAACCAAAGAAATTATTGTACTGGCCGCTTTAATCATTCTACTAATTAACCGGAAAACAAAACTGGTTTTACAGCCGCTGGATAAACTGGTATTGGCTTTTTTTCTGTATAATTTTATATATATCCTCATCCCGGTGGGTAGTTTTGGCTTTTTTGAAAAACTATTGGCTTTTAAAGGCCTTTGCTTCTTCCCGTTTATATATTTCACAGGCCGGTTAATGAATCCGATACAGGTTGACCTGAATAAATACTTCCATTATATATGCCTGATATCCATTATGGCCGCAGTAGTATTATTGGGAGAAGTATATCATAATGAACATTTACAGATACATACCGGCTATGCAGTATTTTCAGAACGATTTTTCGGACAGGAAGCAAGCGGCAACTATGGTTTAAGCTGGACATTTGAAACATCCAATGGAATCAAACGATTCGCAAGTTTTTTTAGTCAACCATTGGAAATGGGAGCCAATACATTACTGGCCATCTCTGTAATTACCGCATTAGCTACCGGGTACAAAAACAAAATAAAGCCAGATACATTTACCTGGTTTGCTTTTGCCATGACCTTACTCTGTATTTATTTTGCATTCTCAAGGGCAGCCTTCGCAAGTTATTTTATCATATTATATACGTATGCTCATGTAACCAAAAGAACCCTATGGCTAAAAATATTTCATTATGGATTTTTAGTAACGGTTATCGCATTCTTATTTTATATCAGCGGAGATGTATATGAATTTATAGCCGGCACCATCGACTTCAGCGATTCTTCGAGTGCCTTTCATATACTCCAATGGCTGGATGGTATTACCGCAATTCAAACAAGTCCATTCGGAATGGGCCTGGGTATGTCTGGAAGAGTTTCCGGAGAAATAGGCGCCAATATTGGTGGCGAAAATCAATTGATCATTATTGGTGTTCAAACCGGCCTCATCTCTGTTGGGTTATATATTGCCATCTATATCTATACCATCCATCTCTGCTTTACATCATTCAGAAAATACAAAGGCAAAATAAAAAAACTGGCTTTGGCACTATTACTGGTTAAAACCGGAATGATCATGCCCACATTAACAGCCAATGCCGAATCCTATAATTATGTAGCCTATATCACCTGGTTTTTTGCCGGCCTCCTCGTAAGCATGCAACCCACCCCCGAACCAAAAACCCTATAACCCTTGCGTCCTTTGCGCATTCTTTGCGTTCTTTGCGTTACAGCTTTTAAAGGTTATATCAGTATTCCAGTTTACATATGATAAATACTACTCACAAAGAAACCTTTAACAGCAGGAGCGCAAAGAACGCAGAGCTGGGAAATACAAAGAATATGTTTAATAGAAACAACCACTTATATTTACTGAATAGATAACGGAATTGCACATGCTACAATTCCCATCCGACTCGTTTTATCCAAGAGTATGAAAAAAAAGAAGCAATTAGTAGTAGGCATAGATATCAGAGATCTCAAGGTATCAAAAACAGGACAAAGAACGGTTATAGAAGAATTAGCCAACCAATTTAGAAAATCAACAGACCCGGAAATCCGTTTTGTATTTTTTGATACAAGGCTACCTGTATACGCAGGCAGAAAAAAAATCGTGATACTGATAGAACATATGCGCCTGCAGTTTTGGAAACAACTCATCCTTCCCCTAAAAGCATGGTACCATCACTGTGATATTGTTTTTTGTGGAGATTATTTTGTTCCCTACTTCCATCCTGGTTTTAAAACCATTGAAATATTTCACGATGCCTTCTTTTTTGAATACCCCCAACACTATAATAAAATCTGGCTTAGAATATTTCACAATATCGCAGTACCTGCAGCCAAAAGATGTGCCTATATAATGACAGTTACCGATTATGCCAGAAAAAAAGTGCAGGCATATACCCATATCCCCGAAAACAAAATCGTAACCATTTACCTGGGGCCAAAATCCATTTCTTATTCAGATAATGAACAACTACCCGATACCATCACCAGTCAGTTACATAACCAACCCTATCTGTTGCATGTAGGTGTTATGGAAAAACGAAAAAACCTGCCGGCACTACTCAGGGCATTCAGTTTATTAAAACAACAATATCAGTCAGAAATAAAATTGGTATTGGTAGGAAAAGGAAACGGGAAATTATTTTCAGATGATTCAGCGCAGGTAAAACAAACCATCCGCGAACTGAGTTTGGAAAACGAAGTAATCCTAACCGGGTATCTGCCAGATGAGCAGGTAGCCATTGTATATAAACACGCATCCTTATTGGTATTACCCTCTTTTAATGAAGGTTTCGGCATACCCATACTGGAAGCCTTCAAACTGGGTATTCCTGTAGTAGCAGCAGGCAATTCCTGTTTACCCGAAGTGGGTGGCGATGCCATCCTTACTTTTGATCCTTTTGATGAACAGGATATTTGTACAAAAATAAAAATGGTCCTGGAAAATGATGCCCTAAAAAAAGAACTGATCGAAAAAGGGCACCAACGACTCAAATATTTTTCCTGGCAAAAAACAGCCCATCAATTAATCAGCCTTTTCAAAAAAGCTGCTCAAGAAAATTAATAACTTATCAAGTATACTACTCTTGAATATTTCTTTGCGTCCCTTGCGGTTCCCTGCGTTCTTTGCGTTCCAGCTTTTAAAGGTATTTTGTGAGCAGTAACGCAAAGAAATAAACTGACATACTAATTTGAACAGCACAATACATTAGTTTTGACCCCAGACTATCCCAAATGAACCCAAAACCAACCCTCCTCATACTTCACAATAAATACCTCCAAAAAGGCGGGGAAGACACCGTTGTTCAAAATGAAATATCCATTCTGCAAACAAACGGTTATACAGTCTACTATAAAGAATTCAACAACCAGGATATTCATTCGCTAAAACCAGGCATTTTATTAATGCCACTCAATTTTTTTTTTAATATCGCTTCCTTTTTTCAAGTATACTTCCTGGTAAAAAAACACAAAATACAGGTAGTGCACGTACATAATTTTTTCTATACCGCCTCCCCCTCCGTTTTCTGGGCTGCGAAAGCTGCGGGCGCAGCTACGGTTATGACAGTACACAATTACCGGCTATTTTGTTTAAACGGATATTTTTTTAAAAAAGGAGAAACCTGCTTTCAGTGTCATACAAAAAAAAATTTCTCAACAGGCATCCATGAAAAATGCTTTCGATCATCTGCTATATCCTCAAACGTACTAGCTTTATCCACCAACTTCCATCGTAAAATTCATACCTGGAAGAATAAAGTAGACCAGTTTATTGTCATAAATCCATTTATGCCCCAGCTCTTACAAGATATCGGAATACCCGCCAAAAAAATTTTCGTTAAACCAAATTTCCTGGCAACACAGAAAACAGAATCAATACCCGATTACCGGGATAGAGATGATTTTTACCTGTTTGTAGGCAGATTAAGTGAAGAAAAAGGCATCAGACAACTCATCCTGGCTTTTGAAAAAATGCAAAAAAAACTGGTAATAGCAGGCGATGGCGATCTCAGAAATTTTGTAATCGAACATACTTCCCCAACCATACAATACAAAGGGCTTTTACCCAAAGAAGAAATCACCGATCTCTATACATCCTGCAAAGCACTGGTCTTTCCTTCTTTATGGATAGAAGGTATGCCCATGACCATCATTGAAGCACAAAGCTCAGGGGCCATACCCATTGTTGCCAGCTCTGTAACAACCGAGAAAATAGTAGATCATGGCGTGAATGGTTTTTTATATACTCCCGGAAATGAAGCAGATCTGCTAAGCGTAATAGATCTTTTCGAATCACTATCCATAGAATCCCTGAACACGCTATCCAAAAATGTACAAGCACATTTTCTCAAAACCCATTCCTCCGAACAACACACCAAAGCCATAACAGCTATTTATAGCAAACTCTCTGCATAAAAAAATCGCACACCATTTGCCCAATACCCCATAAACCGGTAATTTCAACCCCATGAACCAATCTGCAGCCCCCAAAGTAAATATCTGCGGAACCGGCATCAGTAATGTATCCCTCCCCGAAACTATGCTGCTATTTGATCAATGGATCGAAACCCGTCAAAAAAAACGCATCTGCGTTACACCCGTCAATTGCGTACTCTGGGCAGCCCATAACCCAACCCTCCAAAACCTATATAATGAAGCCGATCTCACCCTATGCGATGGAGTACCCCTTATCTGGGCATCCAAATTATTAGGCTCGCCCTTAAAAGGCAGGGTAACCGGACTCGATCTCTTACCCCAATACCTGAAACATACCAGCCAAAAAGGGTATTCTAATTTTTTCCTGGGAGCAAAACCAGGTATTGCAGCCCTTTTACAAAAAAAATATGAGCAGGATTACCCTTACATCAGAATCAGCGGAATCTATTCACCCCTTTTTGCCGAAAAATTCAGCGAAGAAGAAAACTTGAAAATGATCGGATTGATTAACGAAGCTAAACCGGATATTGTTTGGGTAAGCCTCACCGCCCCCAAACAGGATTATTGGATTTACGAACATATACAGTCACTCGATGCAAAAATAGTAATCGGAATAGGCGGTGCCTTCGAAGTAGCCGCCGGCACTATACCCAGGGCCCCTATGTTCATGCAAAAAAACGGACTCGAATGGCTGTACCGCTTATACAAAGAACCCACCCGCCTCTTCAAAAGATACCTAATCGAAGCCCCGGCCTTCATCCCCCTGGTCATCAAACAATGGTTCAAGCAACGTAAATAGCATAATACAGGTCTATAATATTTAGTACTACCCTGCGCCCTCCTATGTTTACAAAATAAATGAAATAGGGTTAAAAAGATCTTTGGAATAAGAAATAGTTTTGATTTTTAAAGGTGAAAAAGGGATGAGAGTGAAAATCGCGTAAAAATAGCTAGAGAAGCATATTGTCGCAGTGAATGAACGTCATCCTTTTTTATCTCTTCGAGTTTGAACAGAATGTAAGGAATACTGGCAAGACCGGTATATCCAGAATATCCAATCAGGAGACAAAACGAAGGGAGA
>CAIYKV010000207.1 GCA_903926855.1 uncultured Bacteroidota bacterium
ACAAAAAGGGGTTAACGATAGTAAAATTTCTGTTCAATATCGTACGCATATTACCGCAAGATATTGACCCCTTATCACAACCCCGGTTTACTATTTTTGTAGATCTAATCTTTCAGAGACCTTATAGAGACCTTATAGAGACCTTATAGAGACCTTATAGAGACCTTATAGAGACCTTATAGAGACCTTATAGAGACCTTACAGTATTGGTATAGTATTGCAACAGTATTGGTATAGTGTTAGTACAGTGCTGATACCGTGAATACATAGTAATCCTTACGTAATCCTAACCTGCTAATCAGGAATAATAAAAGCTATTGAGTATAATTAGTTATTCGGCGGAATATGGCAGGGTTTGCCCCCTTTTATCGGACCGCCCCCATCTGCCGCCCTTTTGCAAATAGGAGGTAATTTTTTATAGGAATCTTCTTCTGCCTTCACATCATCCGCATCAAAACCCGCATTCGCAAATGCCGTTCTGATCTCGTCGGGGTTTACCCTGTCTGGCCAATATTGAATTTTTACCTCGCCCTGTAACAGGTTAAATTTCCACTGAATCATGCCACTTTCCATATTGGCCTTATTTTCTACAATCAGGTATCTTTCCAGTCTTTCCTTACATTCCCAGCATTTCAGGTTGGCCGACTTAACGGTTACCCACTCAGATTTAGAAGATTGCGCTCTGGCAATCGTAAGGGAACCCACTAATAAAATGACAACAAATGCGATTTTATTCATAAAAGAAATTTTCAAACTAATTCTATATTCCCTTCCAATCGGCCGGGTCATTACGCCAATTGAGCAATACTTTCTCCATTTCTGAAGTAACCTGCCTTTTTTCCAATGCCAGCTCAATCAGACTGGTATAATCAGTCAGGGAGCTGTATTTGACTTTCGCCTCGGCAAATGCATTTTCAGCAACCGCAAAACCATAATTAAAAATAGACACCATCCCCACCACTTCGGCGCCCACATTACGCAGAACATCTACTACCTGAAGACTGCTTTTCCCGGTTGATATCAGGTCCTCAATCACCAATACTTTCTGTCCGGCCGAATAAAAGCCCTCAATCTGGTTACCTAGTCCATGCTCCTTGGGTTTGGGCCGTACATAGATATACGGCAGTTTCAACTGATCTGCCGCCATTGCTCCCCAGGGAATGCCTGCAGTAGCCACTCCGGCCAGCACTTCGGCATCGGGATATTGCTCAAAAATTACATTACAGAGCTCACTTTTAATAAAATCTCTTACAAAAGGAAAGGATAATACCCTGCGATTATCGCAATAAATCGGACTTTTCCATCCACTGGCCCATGTATACGGATTCTCCGGACTCAATTTTACCGCGGCTACCTGCAGCAATTTCTCAGCTACTGCTTTTTTATTTGTCATGGAACGAAAGTAGAGGATTTTGTAATTTATAGATGGTGAAATTGGGGGATTGGAGATTTGTGTTCATATTTGGTGTATTATGAACAAGAAGAAAATCACAGCAGGTGGTGGATTGGTTACCAATGAGTCTGGTGAATTATTGATGATATACCGAAGATCGAAATGGGATTTGCCTAAGGGAAAACTGGATGCCGGTGAAACCATTGAAGAATGCGCTTTACGGGAAGTAAGAGAAGAAACCGGGCTTACCCATCTAACCTTAGGAAAATTGGTAGATATCAGCTACCACGAATATTTCGATACCTATCTTTCTGAAGAAATAATCAAAGAAACCCATTGGTTTCTGATGAAGGCAGAAGGAAACCAGGAACTGGTTCCACAAACGGAAGAAGATATTACCGCAATCAAATGGGTATCGGGTAAAACTTTGGATGCCTGTCTGGCGGATAGTTTTCAGAATATTGTGGATACGGTTAGGAAGGCTGGCTTAGTATAATAAATGTATTTTTTTACCGCAGGAGAGGCATAGTAGGCTCAGAGAGAAAAGTGCAGAGTTATTTTTTAGGGAGAATAGCTATGGTAATCCGGCTGATACAAACTAGTTTTTCAGCTTCATCATAAATTTTGATTTCCCATACATGTGAGCGGGCGCCCATGTGGATGGGTCTGGCAATACCTGTTACCAGGCCTTCTCTTACTCCCCTGATATGGTTAGCATTGATCTCCTGTCCCAAACAAGAAGCATTTGCAGGATCAATTACCATTGCGGCTCCTATACTTCCCAGGGTTTCGGCAAGAACCAGGGATGCACCGCCATGCAATAATCCCAGGGGCTGACGGGTTCTTTGATCAACTGGCATGGTGGCTTTTATATAATCATTACCCAACTCAGAAAATTGTATACCCAGATGATCGCCAATATTATCTTTTCCCAGGTATTCCAGGTCTTTCAGAATCAGGTCTTTTTTATGCCAGATACTCATATTAGCAGATATCAGGATTGGAATGCTGTAAGGAAATATTTACTGCCTCCGGCAAAAAAGGAGAAGCATCTCCCCCGTTCCGGATAATATCCCTGACAATGGTTGAAGCTACAGAAGTGTATTTAGGCTCTCCGGTAAGAAAGATAGTTTCAATATTCTTATCAAGGGTACGATTGGCATCTGCTATCGTTTTTTCATATTCAAAATCGCTTACATAACGTATGCCCCTGAGTATAAAATTCGCGTGAATGGTTTTGCAATAATTTACAGTCAATCCATCGTAAATAACACTCTCCACTTTTTTCTCATCCTTATAAATCTCTTTAAACCATTCCATCCGCTGCTCCGCACTAAACATGGGACTTTTAGATGAATTAATACCTATGCCCACATAGATCTTATCAAAAAGCGGGATCGCCCGGTTAATGATATCTACATGCCCAAGGGTAACTGGATCGAAAGTGCCGGGGAAAAGACAAATTCTTTGCATAGGTAGTTTTTAGTGATAGGTTAAGGTGATGAATGGATGTATTGCTTAATGGCTTAATGGTTACATAGCTGAATTGTTATATGGTTTTCTGTATTTCTATTCAATAAACTTATTCATCAGGCTACGATACACAAAGAAACCATTTAGCCATGTAACCATTTAATAATTTAATTATTCACCCTAATCATCATCCCTGTTCGCCAACAAATACAAAACAGCCATTCTTACGGCAACACCATTCTCTACCTGGTTTAGAATGATAGAGAATGGGCCATCTGCCACATCACTATCCAGTTCTACTCCTCTGTTAATGGGGCCGGGGTGCATAATCACGATATCTTTTCCCAGTTTCTCCAATAATTTTCTTTTGATGCCGTAGGCAAGATTGTATTCACGTAAAGATGAGAAAAGAGGTTGATTCTGTCTTTCCAGTTGAATTCTTAATACATTGGCCACATCACACCATTTCAAGGCTTTCTCCAGATTATATTCTACCCGCACATCCAGGGCTTCCGCAATATATTTAGGAATCAAGGTGGGTGGACCTGCCACCATAATCTCGGCCCCCATTTTACGTAGCAGGTACATATTACTTAATGCTACCCTACTATGCATAATATCACCAATGATAGCCACTTTGAGTCCTTCCAGTTTACCCAGTTTTTCCTGCATAGAAAAAGCATCCAATAAGGCCTGTGTAGGGTGTTCATTGATTCCATCGCCGGCATTTACGATCGCCGCAGGTATATGTTTGGCCAGAAAATGGGGTGCTCCGGAAGCACTGTGTCGCATGACCACCATATCCACTTTCATACTAAGGATATTATTCACCGTATCCAAAAGAGTTTCTCCTTTAGCGGCAGAGGAACTACTGGCAGCAAAATTGAGTACATCTGCCGAAAGTCTTCTTTCGGCCAGTTCAAAAGACATACGCGTACGGGTTGAATTCTCGTAAAACAGGTTTACAATGGTTACATCACGCAGTGAGGGTACTTTTTTAACAGGTCTCTGGAGAACTTCCTTGAATTGCTGAGCCGTAGAGAGAATTAGCTGTATATCTTCTCTGTTGAGATCTTTGATACCAAGAAGATGTTTGGTAGATAGTTTCATTAAAAATCAAAGATAAAAGATTTCAGCTATCCAAAAGTATTACTTGTTCAATAGTATCCTTTTCTTTCCAACAAACTTTTACTTTCTGGGAAATAATCGTGTCAATCACTTTACCCGCATAATCCGGCTGTATAGGTAATTCCCGGCTAAAACGACGGTCAATCAGCACACAAAGCGAAACATGGGAAGGTCTTCCAAAATCCAGCAAAGCATCCAGCGCAGCCCGGATGGTTCTTCCGGTATATAATACATCATCAATCAACACCACTTTCCTGTTTTCAATACTAAAGGGGATATCCGTTGCATTGGCGATATGCAGGCTCTTTCGAACATCATCCCGGTAAAACGTAATGTCCAGCTTTCCGTATTGTATGGTTTCCCCAGGCAATATCTTCCTGATCTCAGCAACGATCCTGTCGCTCAGAAATATTCCACGAGGCTGTAACCCAATAATTACCGTATTGGACAGTTTCAGGTGATTTTCCAGAATCTGGTGTGCCAGTCTTTTTACCGTAAGCGCCAATTGCTGTTCCGAAAGTATCGTCTTCAAACCCGAATTTTTATTAAAAATAAATGAATTATCCCTAGTAGCCATAACTATCCTGAAACATTCATTTAGTAAATGAAAAAATTAGGGAATTTTGATTATCGCTACGCTAGATTCAAAATTCCGGTATTTATTCCCTGCTTCTGCTTTAATTTGCCCCGTGCTCCGACTTGAGTCAATATCACTGGTACAGTTCCGGAATTATATACAACAATCTTTTTCTTTTACAGAAAGAGTAGTGGGGATTTGCGGGATGAATGGGACAGGCAAAACCAATCTGCTGGATGCCATTTATTACTTGAGTTTTACCCGAAGTTATTTTTCCCGCCCCGATAGCCTGAATGTACACCATGGAATGGCGGGTATGCGTCTGGAAGGCAATTATGATCTTCTTTCAGAGCACCAATTGCTTACCTGCATTGTTCGGGAGAACAATAAAAAAGAACTTAGCCTGAACCAGGAAGAATATAAAAAATTCTCTGACCATATCGGGCGTATTCCCTGCGTAATGATTGCGCCGGATGATATCTCATTGATTACAGGTGGTGGCGAAGAGCGAAGAAAATTCATAGATACCATCCTATCTCAAATTGATAAAACTTATCTACAACACCTTATTGATTATACCAAACTGCTTCAACAAAGAAACAGTCTGCTGAAACAATCTGCGGAATCCGGGAAACTGGATGAAGCCCTTTTCCAGATAATCACCGATCAATTATGCCAAAAAGGAGATTATCTATTTATTATCAGAAAAGCTTTTTTGGATGATTTTTTGCCCCTTGCTCGTGAAATCTATGAACGTATTGCCGGAAAAAATGATGGTTTAAGGCTGCAATATGATAGTCGTTTATTACAGGATTCATTTGAGGAATTATTGAAAATAAACAAACAAAAAGATCTGGTCCTGCAAAGAACTACGGTTGGTATCCATCGCGATGATCTTTCTTTTTATATGGGAGAAGCCGCTTTTAAAACTGAGGCATCACAAGGACAAAGAAAAAGCCTGCTTTTTGCCCTTAAACTCGCTGAATGGCAGGTGCTAAAAGATAAAAAAGGGTTTACCCCCATTCTGTTGCTGGACGATGTGTTCGAAAAACTTGACGAACAAAGGATGTTTCAATTACTCCACTGGGTATGCACCGAAAGCGACGGCCAGGTCTTCATCACCGATACCCATTCCCAAAGACTACAAACCCAATTAGAAAATACGAAAACAGTATTCCAACTAATCAATCTGGCAAATCCAGAAGACCTTTTAATCTAACAGAAGTTATTTCCCCATTCTCATTTCAATTACCCGGAATGAATTTTCAAATTCACAAATTTTCAAATTTTCAAATTTTCAAATTCCCTTTCCGTATTTTTACCCCATGTCTGAACTTCATATCGGCGATGCCATTAAAGGATTCCTTAATAAAAGCCATTTACGCAATGGTATCCGCGCGGTGCAGATAGAAGAAATCTGGGAAGAATTAATGGGAAAAACAATTGCCAAATACACCGACAAAATTCAGATCATTCAGCAAAAGTTATTTATTCAAACCGCTGTGGGTCCTTTAAAAAACGAATTGATGTTTCAAAAACCCCAGATCATCGCCCGGATAAATGAAGCATTTGGCGAAACGGTAATCAACGAAGTTATCATTCAATAATAACCAAAATGTATGACACGTAACCAATAACTCAACTACCTCCCCACCCTCACCCTCGGATCCACAATCCCATACAATAGATCGGCTAAAATATTTACCAGAATAAAAAACGTAGCTGTAATCAGCACACTCCCCATCACTACCGGGAAATCCAGTTTCTCTAATGCATCTACCGTTACTTTACCAATACCCTTCCAGCCAAAAATATATTCTACAAAAAAAGCTCCGGCCAATAATTCGGCAAACCAACCGGTAATTGCTGTAATCACCGGATTCAACGCATTACGTAAAGCATGCCGGAATATCACGACTTTTTGTGTCAGTCCCTTCGCATAAGCCGTTCTGATATAATCCTGGTCAAGAATATCCAGCATAGCACTGCGGGTAAGTTGGGTAATAATGGCCAGAGGCCTTATCCCCAAAGTAATGGCCGGAAGTATCAGGTTTCGCAATTGAAGTTGCCTGCCCGTAAAAGGATCCATAGAAAACAAACTACCCGTCATATGTAAACCAGTATACTCACTCAAAACAAACCCAAATAAATATGCCAAAACAATACCCATAAAAAATGATGGGGCAGATATCCCCAAAACACTGGCAAAAACAGATGAAGTATCCATCCAGGTATTTTGTTTAACGGCTGCCAGCACGCCCAATAATATTCCGAGAATAGTAGCTAATAACATGGCAGCGACTGCCAACAGGATGGTTCCGGGAAGTGCTTCCAACAATACCTGTGATACATCTTTTTTAGATTGATAAGATCTCCTCAGATAAGGCAATTTGATACCGATTTTTGTGTTGGAAGAGCCCAAAAAAAATCCTTTCAACTGTTTTTTCTCAATATCCGCTTTTGAATAAACAGAAACAGGAGATACATCGTTGAGATAATATAAAAACTGCTTCCATTTAGGCTGGTCGAGTGCCAGTTCTTTGCGGATATTTTTAATGGTTGTGCTATCCCCGCTCTGTCCCAGCACCAACCTGGCTGGATCTCCAAAACCCTGAAATAAAAAGAATACAACAATCACCACCCCTAGTAAAACCAATACTCCATAAGCAATTTTGCGGGTGAGAAAAGATAGCATAAGGTAGCTTAGTTTTATTGGCCGTTTATTTTCCGAATCAATGCATCCGCATCAGCATAACTGAACTTTTCGAGTATGGTGGCTTCCTGCATCAAACAAAATGTTGGGTTTACCCTTGCGGCTGTTTTTAATACGGTTGCATCGCAGGTGATGATGGTAAGATTACCAAATAAAGAACGGGCTTTCTCAACATCAGCAGTAACCAGTATTACGGGAATCTGTTTTTCTTTTGCTGCCTGAATGGTTTTTACCAGTTGTGGATTCCAGTCCTCCGTATGTTTTATTTCCTTGGCAAGAATCAAAATATATTTCCCTTTTTGCGCAAAAACAGCAGCGGTTGTATCGGCACCACCCTGACCATGCAATGAAAAATCCGCGATTTTGGCCTGTAATCCATTGCCTTTTTTTACGAGTTTGTCCGCCCTGTTTTGGTATTCATAGGTTGAATCAAAATCTGCGGGGAAATGATCCTGATCAAAACTGATTTCCTTTCCTGCTTTCTTATAAGTAAACAGTATCGCAAAACTATCCGGGATGGCACCCTCGGGCGTTTTCATTTGCTGAACAATATTGTTCCCTTTTTTATAAGGAAGACAGTCGATAAAAGGCAGGTGCCTCAATACATAAAACTGACCTGCAGTAGCTGTAATGGTTACAACCAGTAAAATCAGGATGGCCGTTCCTTGTTTAAAAAAAGAATGGATTTTAGACAATGAACCCATTATGATCAGTATGAGTACCAGCAACAAAAGATCTTTGCCAAATGACTGGGCGGGTGTTAATGGTAGACAGTCTCCAAAACAACCACAGGTTTTTATTTTACCGGAAAATAATGCATAGCCCGTCAGGAAACTGAAGAAGATAATCAATAATAAAAGTAACCAGCTGAATAATTTCATTCTCCAGCCTATGATTACCGCAACGCCTGCCAATATCTCAAACACATTCATGAGAATAGATAAAGCCAGTGTATATCCATGAAAGCCACTCAGGTTCCAGACTTCAAAGAATTCCTGCATCTTATAACTAAGACCTAAAGGATCGTTTGCTTTGATTAATCCTGAAAAGATAAACAGTAACCCAACAAACCAACGGATAATAACTATCAGATTTTTCATACTTAGATCAGTGTTTCCCTTCTTCTATTAAAATTAGTGCAAATACGCTGTAGTTGATAATATCTACATAATTGGCATCTATCCCTTCACTAACCAGGGTTTTCCCGTCATTACTAAGAATTTGTTTGATGCGCATCAGTTTCATCAGTATCAGGTCGGCAAAACTCTGCTGGCTCATTTCGCGCCAGGCTTCTCCATAATCATGGTTTTTATTGAGCATAGTATCTTTTGCAAAAATTACTTTTTGCTGATACAATTCTTCTACTTTTTCAACTGCCAGTTCTTCTACCATAGACTGGCCCAGTTCCAATTGCATTAAACCGATAACAGCATAATTCAATATACCCTTAAATTCAGAAGGTATATCATCCCCTACTTTCTGCGTTTGCAGATCCTGGATGGTTCTGATGCGAAGTGCTTTAATAAATATCTGGTCTACCACGGATATGGTTCTTAATACACGCCATGCCGTACCATAATCACGGGTTTTCTTAATAAATATATCCCGGCATTGTTCAATGGCTTTGTCGTACTGTTGATTCGTATCCTTCATTTTTAATGACCGCTTTGTTTGCTTAGGTAATATCTTTGAAGAGAATGCAAGATAATTGAATACCGACTATGTTTACACTTAACTGCCGGGGAAGATTATTGGTGATCAGCCAGCCCATTGTAATGGGGATAATCAATACCACCCCCGATTCGTTTTACAGCAACAGCCGACATGCTTCTGTTGAAACAGCCCTGAAACAGGCCGGACAAATGATTTTGGAAGGAGCAACTATTCTGGATATTGGTGGACAAAGCACCAGACCGGGCAGCAACCCCCTGAGCCAGGAGGAGGAAACCAGCAGGGTTTTACCGGTGATAGAAGCAATCAGAAAACAGTTTCCGGATATCTATCTATCCATAGACACATACCAGCCTGGCGTGGCGAAAAGAGCCGTTGATGCAGGGGCTGATCTGATTAATGATATCAGCGGGGGATCTTTTGATCCGAATATGCTTTCAACGGTTGCAGAACTAGGCGTTCCCTATGTATGTATGCATATAAAAGGTGATTCCCATTCCATGCATCAGGAACAAACCTATACAGATATCACCCAGGAAGTACTTGATTATTTTATACACCGGATAGCGGATTGTATCCACCAGGGAATCAAAGATATTATCATAGATCCGGGTTTTGGGTTCAGCAAAAATAGTCAACAGAATTTTCTTCTTTTGAAAGATCTGGAAGTGTTCCATATGCTCCAAAAACCTTTACTCTTCGGCATTTCAAGAAAATCAACTATCTACAAAACATTGGGCATCACCCCTGAAGAATCACTCAATGGAACAACAGTACTGAATACTGCCGCCCTGCTAAAAGGAGCCCATATTCTAAGGGTACATGATGTGAGGGAGGCTGTGGAAGCCATCAAATTGGTAAACCAATTGATAATTAAAAATTTTCCTACACTAAAATAAAAAGAGTTAACAATTAGCATCATCAAAATGGCTAATTGTTAACTCTTCGAATTAATAAACAATATTAATTATTTCTTATGTGGATTCACCGGTGCCTGCTGTGGTTGTGCAGCAGCAGGTTTAGGAATATCTACATCCAGTACTTCAATATCGAAAACCAGGTTACTGTAGGCAGGCATAACAGGAGGTTGACCTTGCTGACCGTAGGCTAACATAGCCGGAACAAAGATTTTTCCTTTTCCACCTTTACCGAACATGCGCAGACCTTCGTCCATTCCTTTGATAACACCACCCTGACCGGCAACACCAATCAGTACATTCAAAGGTTGGTTATTAGGACCGGCTTTATCCATATTGGAATCAAATACTTTTCCGCTGATAAAAGCACCTCTGTACATCACTTTAGCTTCTTTCCCAGAATCTGCTTTTGCTGCATCACCTGCGTTTTGTACTTCTACCAAAGCGCCAGATGGAGTAGAAACGGTTTTTACACCCAGTTTAGCTGCATATTCTTTTAATGTTTTGATCTCTCTTTGTGTTTCCAGATCAACTTCTTTCTGTACATCAGCATTGGCTTCGATCTGAGAATTGAACACTTTCAGGATTTCCACTCTTCCTTTAATCATATCCTTTTGGTGGAACATATTATTGTATTCAATCTGACCCAGTTTTTTCAAACTATCCACACTTAATACAAAATCAACTTTATCACCCACTGCACATTTGGTAACAACTTCCAGGAAACTATGTTTGGTAGCTCTGGCGGTATCCAAAACCATATAGGCTGGAATATGACCAAAAGAAGTATTGATAACAGTATCCTTAGGCGGAATTTTGTATTCAATATTAAACTTCACATACTGACCCTGTTTTAACTTCTCATTACTTCCTCCTTTGGTGATTTTATAAGTAACACCTGAAGGGGTTTTTTCGTATTGGTTACAGCTTGCAAGCAATACAATCGCTAATAAAAGCGTGGTAGTTGTTCTCATCATTTTTTATTGTAGTTGATTTTGATATTCTTTAATGACTTCTTTAAATTTTTTTATGGTGGACTCGAGGCTGTCGCTACTTCTGCCTCCTGCGGCATTTTTATGTCCCCCTCCTTCAAAATGTTTCCGGGCAAATTCATTTACATCAAAATTGCCTTTACTGCGAAAACTCCATTTCCGTTCTTCATCACGATCAATCACCAGCGCACCGAATTTTATTCCTTGAATAGATAACAAATAATTGACCAAACCCTCTGTATCCCCTGTTTTAATATCAAACCTATTCAGATCAGGCCTTGTAATATACATTAATGCTGCATTATATTCATACAAAACCTCCATTCGGTTAAGCAGCGCATACCCGATAAACCGTAACCGGTTCTCCAAAAAATTATCGTAGATATGATCATGAACCTTGGTATGGTTTAGTCCGGTTTCTTTCAATTTTGCCACCATCGTATGCACAGATGCGGTGGTAGACGGAAAACGAAAAGATCCGGTATCCGTCATTACTCCGGTATACAAACATTCAGCAATCTCGCTATTGAGGAGATTTGCGTGACCAGAATTAACAATTGTATCATATACCATTTCACAGGTTGAGCTTTTTGCCGTATCACTTATGCCATAAGTAAACTCCGATTCCTGTGGTTGCTGGTGGTGATCAATCAATACTTTTATGCAAGTAGCACTGGCCAGAAAAGGCTCCATGTTTTTGGTGCGATGAAGGATATTAAAATCCAGGCAAAACAGGATTTCAGTTTCTGAGATCAGTTTTTTCGCTTTTTCCCTGTTTTTCTCAAAATCAACCACCTGCTCAATTCCCGGCATCCAATCCAGAAAATTTGCCCAGTTGGTGGGAGATATAACGGTTACCAAATGACCCAAAGCTTTTAAAAAGTGGTACAGACCTAAGGCAGACCCCATAGCATCCCCATCAGGCTTCTGATGCATGGTAACTATCACACGGGAAGGGGTGTTCAATTGAGGGTAAAATTCTTGGATCGGCTGCATATAATGGCGGCAAAATTGGGGTTTCCATGCTATTCTATCAAATCAATTTGTAGGGCTTTAACAAAAATAACCGGATTATATCCCCAAAAAGGGTCATGATTGCTTACTTTTGCAGCCGAAATTTTATATTTTATATGAGCAAGAGAACATTTACCATGATTAAGCCCGATGCCACCGGAAAAGGGTATACAGGGGCTATTTTAGACCAGATTATTCAGGCTGGTTTTAGTATAAAAGCAATGAAATGGACCAAACTGACTGTTGAACAGGCCGGATTATTCTATGATATCCACAGAGAAAGACCATTTTTTGGTGAATTGGTAGAATTCATGTCCAGCGGACCCATTGTAGCCGCTATTCTGGAAAAAGAGAATGCTGTAGCGGATTTCAGGAAATTAATTGGAGCCACCAACCCTGCCAATGCTGAAGAAGGAACCATCCGTAAACGCTTTGCGGCATCAGTAGGAGAAAATGCAGTACATGGAAGTGATAGTGATGAAAATGCTGTTATTGAAGGAGATTTCTTCTTTTCTAAACTGGAAAGATTTTAATAACCACGTTTAGATGATAAATAAAAAAGGCCTTTATCGGGCCTTTTTTATTTATAGCATTACTTACTATTGAACTTTAGGAGGGTCGGTAACAGCGGTTCCATGAAAATTAACACGCTTCGTCAAACCATTTTTAAAAATAATATCCGCATACTTAGTAAAATCACCCACAGCACTTCCATTGAAACCCAGGGTGATAAAAGTTGAGTTACCTGGCACAATGGTATCCGCTTTTTTATATTTGGGCGTAGTACATCCGCAACCCACTTGCACGTTAACGATTACCAGGGTATCTGTACTGATATTCTTTATATAAACATTGAACTCAAGCGGTTTCCCCGCACTGATTTTGCCCATATCATAATTACCATTGGTCAATTCAACCATGGTA
This sequence comes from uncultured Bacteroidota bacterium, assembly GCA_903926855.1. GTDB lineage: Bacteria > Bacteroidota > Bacteroidia > Chitinophagales > Chitinophagaceae > Sediminibacterium. Next base: position 12,803 of record CAIYKV010000207.1, read on the forward strand.
TTGATATCTTTTTTGGCAGAGGTATCTGTTTGCGCATTAACCGCCGAAAAAAAGTTGGCTGCGAAAAGAAGAAATATTATTTTTTTCATAGCTATCTGTTTTTGACTTAATAACGATTGTGGATAAAAGTTGACCCAGTAAAGCTAATAAAACAAGTGTTCAATCCGGCAGACATAAAAAAGAATAGCCTAATTTTATTGAATATTCAGGAATACCTAAATCCATTGCCAAACTAATTATATGTTGAAGAATTTTACGACGCTAATTTTTTGCTGTATCGGCTACCTATCATTCAGCCAGCAGGCTTCTTCCAGCAAAATGTTTCTTATTTCGTCCAATAGCGCTTTTCCAATTTCATATAACCAGATTTCTACCATCGATCTGCATGCAGGAAAACCTGCTGATAATATTTATGACCCCAAAAAGAGATACTCGTTTCGCACGAATGGGTTTAGATCTTACTATGCAATGCAAAAAAATGTGTTCACAGATGTAATCCCTTCCCCAACAGCAGAAGATACCTTAAGAACCCCTATGGGAGGAGCGGTTGCTTCAATGGCTTTTGATGCAAAAAATAACCGTCTTTATTATGTTCCCCAGTATCTGTCTGAATTACGGTATATGGATTTGAACCAGGCAGAGCCCTCTTTTACCTATCTGGAGAGCCAATCCTTAAATCTATTACACAATCCTTATGATGTAGCCAACCAGATCAGCCGAATGACCATCGGCGCTGATGGATTTGGTTATGCCATTACGAATGACGGCGAGCACCTGATCAAATTTTCAACCGATTCCACACCCATTATTCAGGATTTGGGCGTGCTGGTGGATAAACCTACCAATTCTGTTTTTATACGTTCCAGTTGTACTTCATGGGGCGGTGATATTGTATCGGATGCCAATAACAACCTATTCCTGGTTACCCAATTTAACCATGTATTCAAAATATCATTACCGAGTAAAGTCAGTGAATATGTAGGTGCAATCAGCGGCTTACCCGGCAATTTTAATACTAATGGAGCCGCTGTAGATGAAAATGGTGACCTGATTCTCAGTTGTGGCAGTTCACTGGATAAAGGATTACCTGCTTTTTATAAAATAACCAACTGGACAGGCCTACAAGCCACCGCTATCCCCGGAGATAATGCAAAAGGCCTGGGAAATATTTCAGATATGGCCAGCAGTAACCTGCTATTTCAGAAAGCCGCTGTTCCTGCACCGATTGTTACGAAAGCAGATGATGCCGCTAAAAAACAACTTCCGGTATTCACCATCTACCCCAACCCGGTTAGTCATGGTAAGTTTACCATTAAAACCACCAATATCACCGACAAAGGAGATTATACCATGGTTTTGGTTGATCAAACCGGCAGGGGCGTAATGCAGGCAAAAATGCAACTCGGGTTAAAATCAAATACCAACAGTTTTACCTTCCCATCTCAGGAAGCCAAAGGAGTCTATATGGTATTGATTATGGATATATTTAATCGCACTATCTATTCGCAGCAATTAATTGTAGAATAAAGGGATGAACACAAGCAGTACAATAAAAGGCAACCATTTAGGCTGCCTTTTATTGTACAGCGAATAGAAAATTATGTGAGGGTGATCTTTATTTCTTAATGATCTTAAATGAATCCAGCTCCTTCCCTTCCGCTGAAATCTGGCGAACGGTAATCGTATTACCGGAAACATCTGCTACGGTTAAAGAATGAACCGTTGCAATAAATTTATCTGTGAATTTCTGCCATGAATCAGGGTCATTGGTTTGCTCCGGATTATAGAGTTCCTGACCGCCCGCACCTGTAACCAGGTAAATCACTCCTTTAGCAGTTGTTTGTGTTTTCCCATCAAAGGTTTTATCAAGGGTCCATCTGCCCGGCACTACCCTTCCACGTATTACTTTATTATCTTTTCCACCCACCAATAAAGTTCCTTTTTTATCAGGCACAAAAGTCAGAGGAAATGATCGTTGGTAATTATGAACATGTCCATTGAATACAATATCCACTTTACCAGCTTCAAATATCGGCGCTAATAAACGCATATGCTGCTGTTCATAATGCTCTCTGGATGAATTAAATCCAGGATGATGAAACATCACAAAATGCCATTGTGCATCTTTTGAATCGGCCAGGTCTTTTGCAACCCAGTCTGTCAATTCCTTATCCGTCCAGTCCACATAAGTATCGGCATCCAGAACCGTCCAGTGGGCATTCCCATAATTGAATGAATAATTGGTCATTCTGGGATAGGTTTCCCCAGCGGCTTCCAGAAATGCTTTTTTATTAGCATCAGAACCCTTCAGAACAGGTACAAAACTGCCCCCCTCCTTACCCAATGGCCCATTCAGCGGTTGATCCCAAAACATATAATAGGCAAGTGCATCAGGTGTTTTATCAAGATCACGGCTATCTGCATCGTGGTTACCTACCGCTGTAATAAATGGAACAGATCGCATGATGGGTGCTCCCTCTGTATCCTGTTTGTCTTTATTATATACCGGCCAGAATTTTTTACGGTAGTCAGTAATCAATCCATTTTCATAAACAATATCACCCGGCACAACCACAAAATCAGGATTTAATGCAAATGCTCTCGAAGCTAATTTTTTCTGATCCGGAGTTTCAGCACCAATATCTCCAAAAGCAATAAACCGATATGGTTGCTCAACAGATTTGATAGCATGTGCTTCAGAATTAAACACGATTACTCCATCCTTGATCACCTGATATTGGAATTTGTTTCCGGGAGATAATTCGGTCAATGATGCGTGGTACACTCTATGCGCTTCTATACCCGTTACAGCCACACGTGTAAACTGAATAGAACTTGATTTTACCCAGTTTCCTTTGGTCTCACGCTTATATTCAACCGCCCAGTCGGCCGGTGAGTCAGCAGCATGCCATAGTAATTGCATGGATTTGGGAGATGGGTTTTTCCCGATTTGAACATAGGGTTTCGTAACAAATACCTCTTGCGCGTTTACAGTATACAGGAGAAAAATACAAACCAGAGAGCTAACCAGAATTTTCATACAGAACTTGTTTTTGTAAGTGAATGCAATGCAGGGTTCCTGCGATCTTCACAAAAAAACAAATATCCCATCTCAATAAAATCCGGTTACCCAATATTGTTATTTTGATAAATATTCCATAACAATTTAGTAACCCTGTTTTCAGAATTCAAACAGAATTGGGTACATTATTAATAAGAAAGGAAAGAATTACAAAACTAACTGTTCATGTAAACGTGCAAGGGTATCTGCAGGGTTATCACAAAACCCCGGATGCACTTTAGAAGTTTGCACGATCGTACTTCGGTTGGCAGTAAGCCATCTGAAACGGGATGCAATATCTAGTTTAGCAATAGGTCCGGCATTACTATCGGCCGCACAAATTTTCTGAAATGAAATCAGGTATTCCTGCAACTCAGCAATATCCAGACAATCACAAAATGCATCGAGCCTGTTTTTGTCAAGTGTAAAAATCATCTGCAGAAACTGCTGGTCACGGCAATACAAAACCACCCCGATATTCAGGAATTCTTCGCGTTCTACTTTTGGCACAACACGAATCACTGCATACTCAAACAAGTGCTTTTCTTGCATGCTCGGCTTCATTTATAAAAATATCAGAATGCGCAATACGTGTTTGTAAAAAATCGGCATACACTTTCCTTCGTTCAGCAGGATTGATTTCCACCGGGTCGCCTAAAAGCCATTCCTCTGGTATCATGGATACAATGGAATTAATTTTTTCCGGATTTAATACCTCTTTAAAAGCACTATCCACTGCAGATAGTTCCGTTGCATAAGGCAATAATACATGGTCCTTTACCTGGGTAAATGCACGGGTAGCCTGTTCCTGCCAGTTATACCAGGAATGATGGAAATACAAAGATGCCCCATGATCAATCAGCCATAATTCTCTGTTCCAGATAAGCAAATTGGTATTTCTGGCAGTGCGATCAACATTGGTAAGCAAACAATCCAGCCAAACAATCTGAGAAGCCAATAAAGGCAGTATTTTAGTAACCCCTGGATCAAATGTGATGGAACCAGAAAGATAATGAACCCCCAGGTTTATACCCACGCTGGCTTTTAGCAGGTCCTGGATCTCTTCATCCGGCTCGGTACGTCCAAATGCATTATCCAGGTTGGCAAATACCAATTCCGGTACTTTCAAACCTACTGATCGGGCAATTTCTCCCCCGATAAAATCGGCAATCAGTGCTTTTACACCTTGTCCCGCACCCCGAAATTTAAGTACATACATAAATCCATCATCCGCTTCTGCAATGGCTGGCAAAGAGCCGCCTTCCCGCAAGGGAGTAATATAGCGGGTAACATTTACGGTTCTGATGGAAATAGGGTCAATCATACATTGAAACAGGATGTTTTTTTGAGCATTTTAAAAAAATGCCTTTAAATATGCCTCAATTTAGTCAGAAACTCTGAATAGCTGGCAGCCAAAGAGTTTTAGCCGGTTAGTTAACGAATGCAAAGCAGAATTGCTTCGGATTGTATTATTTTTTATCTAATTTTTACAAAGTCTGTAACATCAGGTAGAAAATTGCGATTAGATAATATATAATTCAGCCGGCAGCATTTGGAATTACAGGATACAATAACACAAGAGGAGATGGTAAACAAGTGTAAGCGGGGTGATCCCTCGGGTTATACTGAATTGTACCATCGGTATGCTAAAGAAATATATAATACTATTTACCGACTGGTAAACCATACGGCAGAAGCGGAAGATCTTTTACAGGAAAGTTTTGTAGCAGCCTTTCAGGCTATCGGAAGTTTTGAAAATACAGGAGGCTTTAGAGCCTGGATTAAACGAATAGCGATTAATAAATCCATCAGTTGGTTAAGAAAGCGAAAAAATCAGGTTTGGACTGAATTCGATGCAGGGATATTGATTACTGAAACCGAAGAAACACTTGATGAAATCGCATTTACAACAAAAGTTTCTGATGTAATTAATGCCATTGAAAAGCTGCCTTACCAATACAGAACCATCGTTCAACTATACCTGCTGGAAAATATACCACAGGCAGAAATTGCAAATATGGTAGGCTTAACACATAATACTGTCAGGGTTCAATACCATCGGGCAAAACAACAAATATTGAAAACGCTAGAAAAGAAGGATAGAAATGAGAGATGAACTGGAAGATTTCATTCAAAACAACAGGGAAGCATTTGATTACAGAATGCCAGACCCGGAAATATTGAATAGAATACATAAGCAAATGGCAGGTACCCATAAAAAAAAGGGGATTATAATCTCCTTCAAAACCCTGCGTCTGGCGGTAGCATGCCTTCTATTACTAGCTGGCTTAGGAATCTATTTCCTGATCCCAAAAAATCAGATCAAAACAAAAATAATAGCTAGTCAACCTTTGATTCCAGTAAACAAATACGATTCCGACTCTATCACTAAAGAACCCATAAAACAGGATAAAAATCAATCTGAAAATCGTTTAGTAGTCAACCTTGAAAGCGAAAACAACAAACAGGTAATTTTTTCAAAACTAACAGATATGAGTTCTGCCAGTAGCCGGGTAATGGCTACCTATCAGGCGGGAAATTTAGAAGTATTTGACAAAGATATTATAGATGCACTGGTCACTACTTTGAATACAGATCCAAATAGCAATGTAAGGTTATCGGCACTGGAAGCCCTGATAAAATTCTATTTTGAAAAATATGTCAAGAAACAACTGATCAATTCGCTGACTAAGCAAAATGACCCAATGGTTCAGATACAACTGATACAATTGCTTACTAAAATGAGGGAAAAATCAATCATAGATCAATTAGAGAAAATGGCGGCAGATGTAAATACCATCGATGCTGTAAAAGACAAAGCCTATTCAGGTATCCTTTCTTTACAATCATATCATCAAATCACCCAATAGTTTCACTAATCTTTTCTAGAAAGTCTGGTCATTATTCCATCAAACAAATCACAAAAATCATCACATGAAAAAGTATGTATTAGCCAGTTTTCTTTGCCTGTTTATACTGGCAACCAATGCACAGGAATATAAAATAGCCAAAAGCAGTGGCAAGTTGGTCATGAATCTCTCCTCTGTTCAAATTGAGGGGTATAATGGAAATGAACTCGTATTCAGCTCAACCAAAGATTTGGCAGAGGGCGATGAACGGGCTAAAGGTTTACGCCCTATCAATGGCTCCGGATTTATTGATAATACCGGGCTGGGAATTAATGTAACAGATAAGAATGGTACCATAGAAGTTAACCAGGTATCACAAAAATCAATTACCCTAAAAATATTGGTACCCAAGGGTTTCAATATTTCCTATTCATACAATAACGTAATGAATGCAGGCAAAGCCAGTTTTAAAAATATAGAAAGTGAGATTGAAATTTCCGTACAACACAATAAAATTGAGTTAGAAAAAATTATGGGGCCAATAACCGTAAAATCGATTTATGGAGAAGTGAATGTAATATTTGGAGAAACCATCAAAGGGCCTATTTCCATTGCTTCTATTTATGGTCATGTAGATGTGGCATTACCTGTAACTACCAAGGCCAATCTAAAATTGAACACCAATTATGGCGAAATACTTGCCGATCCGGATTTTAAAATTGATATCGAAAAAACAGGAGAATTGGTGAGCTACAGTAATAATGTGAAAGGAAAACTCAATGGTGGCGGCACAGATATTTCTTTAATTTCCAACTACGGCAAAGTGTATTTGAGAAAAACAAAATAGGGATTCATAATTAAAATAAAAACAAATGAAAATCCTATTCACCTATATCTCTTGCCTGTTACTGTTTAGTGCCATTGGGCAAACAACCTTAACACGGTCCTATCCTGTTAAACCCGGAGAACAGGTTTCTCTTGATTTCGACTACCCAAAAACTATCAGGATCAGTACCTGGGATAAGAATGAAGTGCAGGTGAAAGCCCTGGTTTCCATTAATGAAGGCGCTAATGATTCTGCTTTTGTATTAGATGCGACCAATGCAAATGGGGTTATCTCATTTAAAAACAGAATTGTAGATTTTAATAAACTTCCTCATCTGTATAGTGTAATGAAGAATGGAGTAAAAACAAAATTCAGGTCGAAAGAAGATTTCCAGAAATTTATTGATACAGGAGAGCCTGTTACTTATAGTTCAAATGGAGTTGACCTTGAAATTACCATAGATGTGAAAGTTCCGGCAAGTACAATAACCAATGTAAAATCAACATACGGAATAGTAGAATTAGTTGATTTTAATGGGCCCGCTACCATCACCGCAACCTATGGAGGTATTGATGCTACTATCAACGAATCAAAAACAGGTAAACTGACAGCAACTACCAGTTACGGTCAGATATACACCAATCTTGATCTGGTATTAACGGATAAAGTACAAAAAGATTTTTTTACTTCAATTACAGCCGAACCGGGTAAAGGCCCCTCCTATCTTTTTAAATCTACTTATGGAAAGATCTATCTTAGAAAGCCTTAGATTCTCTAAGAAATAATTACCCTGTATCTGAAAAAGGGCCAAATTTTTTTCTCATTCTGTAGAGTAAAATTGTGCATCGTTCAAGTAATATGACTGTTAAGTAAATTGCTTACAGTCATATTACTTATATTCCAGATGTAAGGCTGCAGACCAGGCAGACTGAAGTCTTAATTTGTTTACAGTAACCATTTGGGTGGTATACAAAATTATTCCGGTAACCCCTTTCCCTCATTGATTAATTTCGGTAAACTTACCGTCACAAATCTTGTCCAGCCCTTTTCACAATTTTCAAAACATTCTATACCAGGAACCAACCCCACCTGCGTCATTTGAATTGTTGAAGAAGCATCCTGTTTTGCAATTTCCCAAACAATACTGGTGTTGTTCCATTCTGTTTTGTTATTCAGCCAGGGCAAATAACTATCCGTTACAGACCATACACTTTTCATAGCAGGAATAGATTCTGTTATTTTGAAGTTAACCCAGGTACTGCCAAATTCAATCCTGAATGTATCCCCAACATTCAGTGCTTTACCCGTAAAACTCTTTGCCCACCAATC
>CAIYKV010000208.1 GCA_903926855.1 uncultured Bacteroidota bacterium
CTGAACTGAAAATCTTCGCCAGCAATATAGGTGGTCAACTTGCCTCGGCTTGATGTGGTCAGTTTAATCGGCTTTTGCAATACCCACCATAGCTTTTGCGATGGTGGGTTTTTTTATGGGCTTCGTCGGGCAAGCCCGAGGCGAGGAATAAGGAATGTATCATTTTATTTTATTTGCAAAATTGAGTTGAGAGAACGTTTCTTTCTTGTATATGTCGGTTAGGGCGAAGACCGATAATAGTCTATATTTCGTAGCGATTTATTAAATAGTGGTATCGTCAATAAGTACTCAGCCCTATTCTGTAATCATCATTTTTCATAATTGAATTTTCACTTGCAACTTTATAATGGTGAATGCAATTTTTTAATTGGATAGCCTGTACTTTATACAAAAGGGTTACGTATTGGTTAAAACTGGGTATTTTATATTCAGGTTGTAAAAAACGAAACTTCAATAGGTAAAATCCGTTGATTTCTTTATATCTTAGTTATCAATAATGTGTTTCAAATATAGTAGACCTGGGTTCTTAAAAATTTTAAAAAATGGCGAGAAAAAAGCAATTCCCCAAGCCCGATCTAATAAATAGTATTCCTCCAACTACGACGATTACTCCAAAAAAATTTTCTTTTTCCGGGGATTTACTGACTATCCTTTTTTGTGTATTATATTTTATCGTAGAATTTATTCCCGGTATGGGCGGGGTGGATGATATGGGATCACAATGGTTCTATATCGTTACCTTGAATTTTATAGTAGCAATGTATATTCTGAATAGAAAGAAACCATTTGAGTTACCGTTTCTTCAGACTGTAAAATCGAGTTTTTCTAAATTGTATTTATCACTTTTTCTTCTGGCAGGGGTTTCTGTTTTATTTTCTATCAATCATACTGAAGGTTGGGTTTGTTATGCAAGGATGATAGCTACAGTTATTGCTTTTTTTAATATCACACTTTTGTTATTTGAAAAACTGTATCTATTTACATTACTTGCCCAAATCCTTTCAGTGATTTTACTGATTCAAAGTATCCAGGCGCTTTCGGTATTTTTAACAGGGATGCAATCTTACCGGTTAACAGAGTTGATTCTTGCAATGAAAGGGTATGCAGGTAATAAAAACATTTTTGCGACCAGCTTATTGACAAAAATTCCATTTGTTTTATTTGGTATATACAGTACCAGGTTACCAGGGAAAATAATAAACGGGATTATATTTTTTATTGCTTCCCTGACAATTATTTTGTTGAACTCAAGAACCAATTATTTGTGCCTGGCTCTAGAAACGATTTCTTTTCTGGCAATTTGTTTGGTCCAAATTTCTAAGCGTAAAAATAGCGTTGAAAATTTTCAAAGGATTAGTATTGTAGTTGTATTATTGGCAATATCTTTTTTTATATCAATAACACTCATTACCGCTGCAAAAAATAGTTTTCAGGATAGTGCTGTTGATGCCAATCAATACGGATCTGTGGTTGAGAGAATTTCATCTATTTCATCAGCAAATGATGAAAGTAATCAACAACGTATTTTCTTATGGAGTAATGCTGCCGATTACGCAAAAAAACACCCTTTTATGGGATGCGGGTATGGAAACTGGAAAATTGCTTCCGTTCCATATGTAAAATATTTTATGGACGAGTATTGGATACCCATCCATGCCCATAATGATTTCTTAGAAACTTTTGCAGAACTGGGGTTTGCGGGAGGACTTTTATTTATCAGTTTATTTATTTGCATTATTTTCTACACGATAAAAACCTGCTTTTCTGGAGCTAAAGCAGAGGTAAAACTGATAGCTTTCTTTTCCGCTCTGGGTTTATTAGGGTATTCTATTGACGCTATTTTCAATTTCCCGCAGGAAAGACCCAGTAGCCAGATTTATTTTGTGTTTTTTGTTGCACTAAACCTACTGGCGTATAACTCTGCAAAGAGAAACGAAGCAACAGAATCAGAAAAGGTAGCAAATGGAAACTCGAAGCTTATATTCGGATTTATCGTCATCGTTCTTACACTTCCTGCTGCCTATTACACATTCTTCTCTTATTTATCTTTGGTAGCACAGGATAAAATACTTTCCGACATGACCAATCAACCTCCAAAACTTACAGTAAATGAGGTAAGAAACGCTTATTATGAAGTTCCCAATCTTTGTTTTACAGCAAGGTCAATGGATGAAATAGTAGGTAAGTATTATTATGAGAATAAAAATTATGAACAGGCAATCAAATTTCTTGATAAGGGTTCGGCTGCCAGCCCCTATGTGATGTATAGCGAGTTTTTAAAGTCAAAAGTGTATTATGACATGAATCAAATGGATAGTTCGTTTAAGTATGCGAATATGGCTTTTTTTAACAGACCCCGAGTGAAAGACTTTTATCAAATGTTGATAGCAGTAAGTAGTAAGAGGGCCGATACGGCTACGATCACCAATGCTTTTCGGTTATTTTCTAAGTACAGAACTAAGGACCCTGATGCTTGGAATCTTTATTTGAAAGGAAGGTTTTATAGTAATAATTCAGCCTCTTCAGAGCTGATCTCAGTGGCAGATTCTGCATTGAAGCTATTTCCGGCTAATAAAGAATTGATTGATACACGTAATGAAATGATGAGTAGCAAACAACAGGCTGGAGGCACGATTGTTTATTCCTATCAATATTATGCAGAAGGCATTACTTTGTTTAATAGCGGGCAATATGAAAAAGCTGCGCAAAAATTTATAAAATCAGCGGAGTCAGGGCAGGTTAATTACCTGGCTTATGAAATGACTGCACTATGCTATTTTAATTTAAAACAATGGGAGAAAACCCTGCCCTATTTTAATAAGGCAATATCTATGAAAACGGCTACTGACGGGAAATCTGAATATTTTAAAGGCGCAGCGCTTATTTATTTAAACCGAAAAGATGAAGCCTGCCCTGTTTTGGCTATTGCAAAAAAGAAGAATTATCCAGGTGTGGATGATTTGATTAGTGCGAATTGCAAATAAGCATTGTGAGTAAAATGATCTTACTGTATAGTATTTGTAAAGGCACTAAGAATTTAAAAGTGCATATATTGAATTCGACCTCGTTAAATTCATAGAAGGTATCCATTATTTAATAGGAAGATCGCTTCAATAAAATAGAAAATTTTTTCCTTTAAGACCTGTCTATTTTATAAAGGAAGTGTACATTTTTATGAATTCAAGGATAAGAAATTGTGAAGAAATTAGCGGGGAAAAATCTTAAAACAACACTTGAGTAGATTCTTAAATTTCTTCTTAGATTTGAAAAAAAAGCTAGTAAAAGACTTATTGAGTATGGGACTCTCAATAAATTTTAATGGATGCTAAGGAGTGAGAGAGACTAATAAAAAGGGTTAACCAGCAATTCAGAAAAACGATTTCTCATTTTCTGATCATCGATGATTAACCCTTACCAAAACTATTTCAGGTGTTTGCTGAGGATTTTTGCCAGTTCAAACATAGTAACCTGTGCTTTTCCAAAAACTTCTTTCAGTTTTGCATCTGCATTAATGGATCTGCGATCTTTCTTATCCTGAAGATTATTTTTCTTAATATAATCCCAGATTTTTTTGATCACTTCTGTACGAGGTAATGGTTTGCTTCCAATTACTGCTGCGAGTGAACTGCTGATAGTAAGTGGGGCCATAAATGCCGCATTGGGTTTTCTTTTTGCTTTTTTAGGAGCTGCTTTTTTTACTGCTTTTTTGGGCGCTGCTTTTTTAGCTGCTTTTTTAGGAGCTGCTTTTTTTACTGCCTTTTTAGGAGCTGCTTTCTTAGCTGCTTTTTTTGGGGCAGCTTTTTTTGCTTTTGCCATAGTAGAAAATTTTAAATGGTTAGTTAGTTGATAATACAATATACGAACAAGTTGGGTTCTGTAATGCAGAATTTATACCCAAAAATATCCACGACCCTGTAAATAGGCTATTGCTTTACCAATACATATACTCCGTCATATCTTACTGAGTAAATATGGGTATCGTCAAACAGGAAATCTATGGTATAATAAGGGGAACTATTATCAGATTGCAATAAGGTTACATTCTTGGTAACCAGGCTCAGACTATAATATCCATCGGTATGATAAGCTGTATCATAGTCAAAATATTGGTAAAATATAAGGGTATTATTTTTTATTTGTTGCGCCCTGGGTATATAAAATATCCTTCCGGTAAGGGATTCGCTTTGGTATACCTTGTTAAGATTGCTGTAAACGGCTATATAACCTGTGTATATGTAGGAAGCGGAACTTACATTATCAACCAGGTAATGAGAAGTGACGGTATATTGGCTGATACTGTCAAAAAACTCTATTCCTTCAGTGGCAGTATTGGGTAATAAGGTAACAAATGAGCCGGATATTGGATTTACCAGAAAATTATTATTATAAATCGCCTCAAAATTGGCTTCCCGTATCTGAGGAAAGTATATCTGGTTAGCAGTATAGGTTAGTTTGGATCCGTCACTGAGGTTATTAAGGGAAGTAAATCCTCCGTTTGCAATTGGATTGGGTGCAGTAATCAGCACACGGTTATTCTTAACCCGGGAAATTCGCCCATAATTATTGGATGTCCAGTCAATAAACTGGCTTTGTGTAGTGCGGATATTATAACGCATCAGGGCCATGCTGTCATACCCCAGCAAGCGGTTTTGATAAGTGCCATATTGTACCAATAATTCAGAATCCGAAACAACCCTTACCGGAAAAGTATATAAACGGGTACTTACAGTATCCACTGCATAGGTCTGTAAGGAAACTCTTTTGGTGAGTAGTATATTGGAACTATCATCGTTGATAAACAGATAATTTCTGGAAGGACTGATATCCATCCCATTTACTCCCATACTTTGGTTAATGGAAAGTATCTTTTGGTAATGGTAAGCACTGCGGTATACCGGTGAATAGGGAGGAAGCGTATATTGGTAGATAGTGTCGGATACTGCATTGGTCTGAACCTGAATGGTATATTGTTTGGTGCTATCAAATGGAAAATTAATCTCTGCCGTATAGGAATTATTGCCACCGTTGCCAATGGAATAAGAGCCTAAAACCGTTGTATCTTTCTTGAATATCAGTTTTTGCAAGGTTCTTGCATGGGGATATAAGAACTGGATTTTAATATCATTGGCAGCCAAAGGAATTAATTTGAATAATAAAGCACTTGTATCTTTAATAAAAGCGGGTTTCACTACCAATGATATATCGGAATGATTCTTTGAACAGCCAATCTGCAAAAAAAGACTTGCCAGCAGTAATATAAAGGGTACTTTTTTTTTCATACAGACAAGTATGCTGTAATACAGAAATTGAATAGATTTTGTAAATCCACTCTTTATAAAGGTAGATAATCTCTAATTCTTTCAGGCCCAGGCTCCTTGAATTTTAATGATTTTTTAGCGTTGCAACCTTCTTTGATGCGTTGCAAATTCAAAATATTGATTGCCTGAAACCTCTTTGTATTATAGTTTTGAGACATTTTCAATTAAATAGCAATGCTTCCCGGTTGTCAGCATTAGGTATTGTCTTCAGGTTATTCTGATCAGTAGTCAGATAGTAGTAAAATTGTTTTTAAATCAATAGCCTGCCATTATTTAACACCTACTGAATGATCATTAAAAAACTGAATAACTGCATTTACCTGCTCTTCTGAAAGTCCAATGGTTCTGATTCTTCTTTCCCTCTCTGCATACATAGCCACAGTTTTACGTATTCTGTTGAAATCTGCGGGGGGGATTTTGGCAATTGCAGCAGCTTCTTTCTGCTTCCAGACTTCTATTTCAAATAGTTGGTCGGCCTGTCTGCCATTAACAACCGCTTTCTCAATTAATGATTTTCTGAAGGGTGTTTTGTATAATACCAAAGCTCTTGCAGTGGCCAGAGTATCAAATATTGGATTATAGCTAAGAGTAATCACTGCGCAGGGGGGCGGATTGGCTTGCCTTTCTTTTTTAAAATCAAGTAATGCTTTTATCTGGTCATTAGATAAATGCATGGCTTTGTATTTTTTAATCACTTCATCCTGTACTTCTTTTGGGGTAGCAAATGTATCATTCGTATTGTCGTTAAATTTTAGCAATTGGATTTGTAACCAGTAATCAATTTCACCTACTCTGTCGGCCATTTCAGGTGAAAATTTTAGTTGTTTGATCAATTCTGGTTTTTCGCAATATCCAAACAATTCCCTCTGTTCGAGGGGTGTACGGCTTATATTAGTATCCTGTGCTTTTACGGTAGCAACCGCAGTCAGCAAAAATGCAATTGTAAAAACAAGTACTTTTTCTCCAGCGAAACGATTTGACATACATTATATTTAGTCCTGAAATTACAAAAGCCTGGCCTTTTTTGACTGTTTATTTCCTAGTATCTGGTTAAAAAACTATTACATCAATAAGTAATTTTATTTTCCGACTAACGGAACTTTTTCTGAGAAAGAATGTTTTTTACGTATGACAATAAAAAACACAATCACCATTGCAGGAAATACTGCCAATCCTTTACAAGTGTATCGACTGGGCTATGGTACTATGCGCCTTACCGGTCAGGGTATTTATGGTGAGCCGCCTAAGCGTGAAGAAGCCTTACAAATTTTGAAAGCAGCTATCAGCAGTGGAATTCAATTTATTGATACGGCAGATTATTATGGTGAAGATGTAACCAATCGGCTGATTTACGAAGCCTTGTATCCCTACCCTGAAAACCTGGTTATCTGTACCAAAGTAGGTGCTACCAGAAAGCCTGATAAAAGCTGGATTCCTTTTAATACTCCGGAAAATTTACTTACCAGTATAGATAATAATCTCAGAACCCTAAGACAGGAGCAGATAAGCCTTGTTCATTTTAGGGTTATGCCTACCAGCAACATACCCTTCGAGGAATCTATGGGCGCTATGTTTGAGATGCAAAAACAAGGAAAAATATTGCATATAGGGGTGAGTAATGTAAGTAGCGAAGAGTTAGAAATGGCTTTGAGTATGGGTAAAATTGCCACTGTTGAAAATATGTATGGTCATGGTCAACGTACAACCCTGGTTAGTCCGCATGGCACAAACCGGGGCGGGGAGGAGGTTTTACAGATCTGTGAAAAAAATAATATCCCACTGATCCCATATTTTTCATTGGTAAACTCCATTCCCAAAAAAGATGATCGGATTGGTCAGATTGCTAAGAAATACAAAACCAGTCCGGCACAAATTAATATTGCCTGGTTATTGCATAAATCTCTCTGGATTTTACCCATTCCTGGTACTTCTTCTCTTTCACATTTTGAAGAAAACAGAAATTCAGTGAATATTCATCTTACAGAAGAGGATATGGTATTTCTAGGCTAGAGATATCCTATCAGCAAATACGGGCCTTAGCTTCAAAAATTTCGGTGGTTTTTGAAGTCCAAAGAAATGCCTGTTTGTATATGCAGCTAGGAAACAAAAATTTTCGTGCAATTTCCATTTTTGGGAAAGTTATTCTCTCTTATAGAAATTTTCGATGGCACTTATTCTCTATTATATTGATAATCAACAGTCTTTCTACTTGGCACGGATATGGCAAAATGATAGCAAACATTGGACTCATGAAAACCATCAGACAGAAACGAATATTTATCGTAGACGATAATCCGTATTGGGTATCACTTCAAACGCAGATGCTCAAAGAACTGGGCTTTGAGAATATTATCACTTATAGTAATGGAACCGATTGTATTAATCATCTTCATTTAAATCCGGCGATTGTATTCCTGGATTACCAGATGGAAGATAAAAACGGACTGGAAGTATTGCAGCGTATTAAGGATTATTACCCCGGCATTAGTGTTGTTTTTTGTACCGGCCAGCCCGATCTGGGTATTGCAGTCTCAGCCATGAAGCTGGGTTCATTTGATTATCTTCCTAAGGAGAACCTGAATAGTAAAAAGCTTTCCAGGGTAATTAGTGCCCTTAGTCTGCCACCTTTGACTTATTCTAAAGTTTATTAGAGAGTTAGAGTAAATAAGTAAATAGTTCAAAATCAATTAATTATAATTTCCAAAAAATGGAAATAATCTAAAATATGTATTTTTTATATATAAAAGACTTATTTTGCCCTATAGAGTTTTACTGATAAAACTAAAATAAGCAGTAACTTGTAGGAAAGACTGCCAGGATGGGTAATTACTCCATTTTTATAGTTGAAGATGATCCTTGGTATGGGGAGATTTTGGAATACCATCTCAATCTGAATCCTGATCATAAAGTCACACGATTTTTAACCGGCAGGGAATGTCTGGATAAAATGTATTTGAAGCCCGATCTGATTACCATCGATTTTACTTTAACGGATATTTCTGGGGATAAGCTTTACAAGAAAATCAGGGAAATAGATCCTGCGGTTCCGGTAATTGTGGTCAGCGCCCAGGAAAATATTGCCATGGCGGTTGACCTTTTAAAAATGGGTGTAAGTGATTATCTGGTAAAAGATGAAACCACGAAGGATCTGTTATGGAACTCTTTGATCCGGATTAAAGAAAACCAAAATCTAAAAAAAGAAGTGGCTTTTTTGCGCGAAGAATTGGGCCAGCGTTTTACGTTTGAAAAAACAATTATCGGTCAAAGTGCTGCTTTAAAAAAAGTATTTGTCTTGATGGAAAAAGCTATTAAGACAAATATCAATATTTCTATTACAGGTGAAACGGGAACAGGGAAAGAAGTGGTGGCCAAAGCAATTCACTATAATAGCGATAGAAGAAAAAATCATTTTGTAGCAGTAAACATGGCTGCAATTCCCAAAGAACTTATTGAAACAGAATTATTCGGGCATGAAAAGGGTTCTTTTACCGGGGCTTTATCGCGCAAAACAGGCAGGTTTGAAGAAGCCAATGGCGGCACCGTTTTTCTTGATGAAATCGCCGAATTGGATCTGTCTCTTCAATCAAAATTATTGAGGGTATTACAGGAACGCGAATTAACAAGAGTAGGGGGTAATGAAAAGATTAAACTGGATATTCGGTTAATTACTGCCACACATAAAAACCTTGCTTAGGAAGTAACCAAGGGAAATTTCAGAGAAGACCTTTACTATCGAATAATGGGTCTCCCTATCGAATTACCTCCTTTACGGGAAAGAGAAAATGATATCCTGATTCTGGCAAAACATTTTGCAGATGAATTTGCTAAAGAAAATAAATTGCCCAAAATCAGTTTTACCGGTGATGCAAAGGAAAAATTGATGAAGTACAGCTATCCCGGTAATGTACGAGAACTAAAGGCAATGGTTGAATTGGCTGCGGTAATGTGTGAACAAGGATCTATTAAAGCAGATGATATTTCATACAATTCTGCCCGCCGGGAAGACTTGCTTCTTACGGAAGTAAAAACCTTAAAGCAATATACCCATGATATCATTACCTACTACCTGAAAAAGAACCAGGATGATGTTATGCAAACCGCTAAAATGCTTGATGTTGGCAAAAGCACGATTTATAAGCTGATTCAAAATGGAGAAATCCGGTAAAAAAATATTTGTAATTCTCAGTTTAGGATTTTTTTCCAGTTAATGGAAAGTGAAGATAACTTTTTAAAATATATGTTGTTGATAATCAATCAATAACAATCTATTTGGGTTTGGTACGGTTTTTTATGATATAGGATATTGATGTATCCATAAAAAACCTGAACCATGTACGGAATTGTAAATAAGGCAATTGAAGAGCTTGTTCTTTCAAATTTTGGAGAAGAGAAATGGGAATTAATCAAAAAACGTGGCGACCTGGAACTGGATTTTTTTATCAGCAATCAGCCTTACGATGATGCGATTACTTATCAGTTGGCAAAAGCGGTATCTGAGGAAATGAATATACCACTCGGTGAAGTTTTTACTGCTTTTGGAGAATGGTGGATACTGAAAACAGGTAAGGAAAAATATGGCGGACTGATGCAATCTGGAGGATCCAGTCTTAAAGAGTTTTTAATCAATCTTCCTGCCTTTCATAATCGGGTATTGTTGATTTATCCCAAACTCACACCACCTGAATTTAAAATCAGTCATATAGAAGAGAATAGTATTCAGGTTCATTATTTTTCCAAAAGAGAAGGGTTGCAACAGTTTGTAAGGGGATTATTACAAGGGCTTGGAAAAATGTACCAGGTTAACACAGTGATAGAACTGCTGGAAAGCAGGGAAGAAGGGAGTAGTCATGAAGTATTTAAAGTAAGCTGGTAGAAATGAACACATCTGGATTCATATTTGACAAGGAACAGTTTAACAGACTCTTTCCTTTCTATATCCTGGTCAATAAAAATATGATCATAGAATCCTATGGCCATTCACTGGAAAAAATTTATCCGGGTTGTTCGGGCAAAAAATTTCTTGATCATTTTATATTATCCCGCCCGGAATATATTTCTCCCGAATTCGCGCAACTTCAGTCACTCGGCAGCCAGGTAATTATTCTCAGAACCAATCAATCCATACAAAGAGTTTTACGTGGGCAAATCGAATACCTGCTTAATGAGGAGCAGATACTTTTTATTGGTAGCCCCTGGTTCGATTCAATTGAAGAAGTAACGGATAGTAAACTTGGGTTACATGATTTTGCCTATCATGATCCTATGATAGACCTCCTGCATCTATTAAAGACACAGGAAATCGCGAATAGTGACCTGAAACACCTGGTTGAAACAGTTAACAAACAGAGAACTGAGTTAAAATTACTGTCTAAAATAGCAGAAGATAATATCAATTCTGTGATTATTGCCAATGAAAAAGGCGAAATAAACTGGGTTAATAAAAGTTTTACCAAAGTTACCGGCTACCAGTTAGAAGAAGTAATCGGTAAGAAACCAGGCTCTTTTTTACAAGGACCTGGGACTGATCAGAAAACGATTTCCTATGTAAGGAAACAAATACAAAGTGGGGAATCTTTTTACGCGGAAATGCTGAATTATAAGAAAGATAAAAAGCCTTATTGGGTAAGAATACAAGGGCAAAGCATTCGCAACAAACATAATGAACTAACCGGTTTTTTTGCACTTGAAGAAGATATTACTGAACAGAAAGAGACTGCCGAAAAAATTGCAGATACAGAACGCAGATTTCGGCTGGCTTTGGAAAAAATCGGAGACTATGTTTGGGAACATGATTTTCGAACCGGGAAAACGATATTTTCAAAATCGGAAAATGAATTTTTAGGATACACTACCTCTGAGCTTACTAATAACCAAAAACTGTGGTGGGAAAATGTATCTAAAGAGGATACCCATTTATTAGAAGAGAATGATCTGAAATACCGAAACCGGGAAATTGATTCTCATAACCTCGAATACAGGGTCATACATAAAAACGGAATTATTAAATGGGTCCTTGACAGGGGAGTAGTGATTGAAAAAGATGAGCTGGGTAATCCTTTGCGTGTAACGGGTACGCATACGGATATTACGCATATCAAACAAACAGAAGAGGAGCTGGCGCAAAGGGTAAGACAGTTTCAGTCATTATCTGAAAATATTCCGGGTGTAATCTATGAGTTTGAATTCAGAGAAGATGGAACAGATGGTTTCAGATATATTAGCCCTGCTATCGAAACGATTTTCAATATCAAGCCAGCTGATTTTGCACAGTATATCAATTATATCCATCCGCATGACAGGGCAAGGATTATTGAAAAAAATGAATACTGTAAAAAAACCCTACAGCCATTTTATGACGAATCGAGATTAATTTATACCGGGCAAGGCTTGAAATGGATTGCTATCCATTCCTCATTTTCCTATATCGAAAAAAATGGGTCCAAAGTATTTACTGGGTTTCTGATGGATATAACGGAAAGAAAAAATGCAGAAGAAGCTTTAAGGACCAACGAAGAAAAATACCGGAGTATTATAGCCAACATGAACCTTGGTCTGTTAGAGTTGGATATCAATGAAGATATCACTTTTGCCAACCAGAGTTTCTGTGACATGAGAAGCACAGTATGATTTAATTCTGATGGATCTTCAAATGCCCATACTTGATGGCTATGCAGCTACCCGGCAAATCAGGGAGTTCAATAAAGCCATCCCCATCATTGCATTAACTGCCAGCGCGGATAATAATATCCGGGAAAAAGTAATTGCTGCAGGTATGCAGGATTATGTTACAAAACCCCTGAACCCAGATGATTTTTATACGCGGATCAAAAAATACATCGATTGATAGTAAGATAGGGTATTTCAGTCGGTATCTGCACGAACTAATTTCCTATTTACGGTTACTGAATATTATAAAGTTTTCAGGTATTCCAATACGGCTTTTCTTTCTTTATTCGTTAAGATATCTCCAAAATAATGCCCCGTATTTGAATAACCTTTCAGTGTAGTATTATATATCTTTTTCTCGCCCGGGTCAGTAATTATGCGATAATTCCAGGACATTCTTTCAATTTGATATACTGGTTTTTTAAAATCCCGGGCCCAGTATTTTGGTCTGGCTTTACTATTAAGTACACTTTCTAAATCAGGAACAGACCCATTATGCAGGTAGGGGGCCGTTGCCCAAATACCGTCAAGGGGAGGGGCAATATATCCATTAAAAGGCTCCAGTTTTGCAGGCAGGTCGCCTTTTGCAAACCAGCTTTTATTAAACCACTCGATAAATTGCGGATTCTGGTAATTGGCTTTAAAAAGTAATGAGTCAGTCTGAATAATCGATTCAGGGATTAACAGGTTTGGGAAAAACTCATCTGCCCCATAAGTACCATGGCATTCGCTGCAATACACTGTAAACAATTGCTTGCCGGTATTTGCCAGGCTATCATTGATGGGTAAAGGATATTTGGGTGGTGTAATGCTTCTGATATAAGCCAATACATCCCCAAAATGGCGAAACACTTCCGATGCCTCACTGGTGTCTTTAACAGTTAGAATATTACTAAGCATTAAGAATCTGCCAAAATCGCCTCTTCCAAAGCCATTATAAAATATAGCATTCTTCTTTTTTACCAACCACCAGGCGGGCACATCAGTAGGAATCACTTCTTCGGGGATATCCAATATGGGTTTATCCCTCCACTCCAGTGTTTGCGGATCGCGGTGTGCTACCAGTAATGTGGCTAACCTGTCTGCGGCATTAACGCCGGCAACTTCGGTTCGCATCTGGGGAGCAATTGTAGAGAAAGATCTAAGTATTACCGAAGCAGCTTCATATTGTTTTGGGGTAATCATTTTCATGAAACCCGTTGCCATCTTTTGTTGAAAGGTGTTTTGCTTTTCAAAATGGCTAAAATCAAGGGTGGTATTACCCAGGCCTATTACCAGACTGTCATTTAAT
The DNA here is from genome assembly GCA_903926855.1 of uncultured Bacteroidota bacterium. Taxonomy (GTDB): domain Bacteria; phylum Bacteroidota; class Bacteroidia; order Chitinophagales; family Chitinophagaceae; genus Sediminibacterium. The sequence continues at coordinate 13,276 of CAIYKV010000208.1, forward strand.
AACTGGGCATGACATTGTAAACAGGTTGGCACAACTACATCTATTCCATTGTTAGCTTTTACCACCGTAAAACCAAAAGGGACATTCGCATTTTTGCCGGTTCTTTTGAGGTAATTATGTGAATCCTTACCATTTAATACTGTGAAATAACCATAAGGCAAACCGCTTTTCAGGTAATCACCAGTTATCAGGTATTCATAACCTGCTTTCGCATCCCCGTTTCTTTGTATACTCGGGGGGATAAAGGTTGGCTTCATAATCGGATCACTAATGGCATTAATAAATGCAATACCGAATGCGGTAATAACGCCAATAACTATCCATGGTTTTTGTATCATAATTAGCGAAACTTGCAATGGCCAATTCAACAACTGAATCTCTTTGATTAGCAATTCTTTGTTGATCTAAACAGTCAGAGATTACTCAGATATGGGAAATAACAGGAATCCCTTTAAAACATAACGTTTTACTTATGAGAAAGTTCAGAAATATTCTACAGAATGCTTCCGTAAATCACCGTATTTATGAATGGTTGTTAGTATGTATAAAAGATTAAACAGGGATTAAAATAAGTGATGGGTGTATTTTTTATGTTTCTGTTATATGAGATTGCGAGTAGAATTCAGTAACTTATCAAATTATAACCCATTTATTTTGCAGTTAGTGATTCCCTTCCGGTATGTGATATATTGTCTATTCTTCTTTTTAGCGCTTCCCTGTTTATCTCAAACAGATTGGGAATTGAAAAAGGATAAAAACGGAATCCAGGTATTTACTGCAAAGCTGGCCGACTCCAAATTCAAAGCTATCAGGGTTAATTGTATACTCAATGCAAGACTTTCACAACTGGCTGCTGTTATTCTTCAGCCCGAGATTCAACCAGAATGGGTTCTGGCAACCCGAGAAGCACATACCGTACAAAATATATCTACATCCCATCTGTATTATTATGCCGAAGCCGTACTTCCCTGGCCCTTGAGTAATCGCGATATGGTGATTGATCTTCAGATTGCGCAGGATCCGATATCTCATATTATGACCATTACAGCCAATTCAATTGATCATATTCTTCCGCGAAACCCCGGTAAAGAAAGAATACCTTTTTCGCAGGCGATCTGGAAAGTGCAGTCAGTAGGTCCTGATAAGATTAAAGTAGACTATACCGTCCGGATTGATCCCGGTGGCGGAATCCCAGCCTGGATGGTTAATATGTTTATTGCCAGAGCTCCTTTTGAATCTTTCAAAAATTTATTTCAGAAAGTGCAGGAAAAGCGTTTTCAGGATAAAAAATTTGATTTTTTGAAAGACCAGCCCTAGAAATGTCCTTATAATCCATCGAAAAACTTAAAAAGGAGAGGGGCTTATGGAAGTCCAGCCTCCATCTATCACCAGACTTTGTCCTGTAATATGTTTTGATAGAGGAGATACTAAAAATGCAGCAGCATTAGCAATATCGGATACTGAAGCAGCCCTACCCATGGGGGTTAAGGCTGACCAGGTATCTGCATAAGATGAATCAGTAACGGTTCGCTCAGTTAAAGTAGCACCCGGTGCAATACAATTTACAGTTATCTGATAGGGAGATAATTCTATTACCAGGTTTTTTGCCAGCATTTCAAGAGCCGCTTTGCTCATACTATAGGCAGCCAGGTTTTTATGTGCCTGGTGCCCGGTTACAGACGACATCAATAATATACTACCGCCTTTTTTTTGTACAATCATTTGTTGGGCTGCAGCCTGCGCAAGAAAAAAACTTCCGGCCAGGTTTAGTTTCATTACCTTATCAAAATCTGCAGGATCATAGCTTAGAAAATCTCCAAAAAGGGTAATGCCGGCATTGGCAATGGCAATATCTAATTGCCCAAATTTTAGAACACAGGTATTGGTCATCTCTGCTATAAAACCCGGACTACTAGCATCTCCGGGTAAAGCATGGGCAATTCCTCCGGATGCGTTTATTTTTTCTGCCGCCTTTCTGCACAATACTTCGTCAAGATCATTTACCAGTATTTTGGCACCTAGTTTTGCCAAATGACTGGCAATCTCCAAACCAATACCCTGACCGGCACCGGTAATAATAACTGATTTGTTTTCAAATGGGGTGGGCATGTATTCGGGTTAAGGCAAAAATGAATACATGAATATAATAAAATGGCCTGATCTCAGCAGTAATATTCTACTGAAGAGACCAGGCTGGAAAAAAGGGATATATCTATAAGTAATATCAGAATGCCACTCTTTTTTTTGTGTTAATAGTACTGGCACTGAAATATCCCAGTGCATTATTGGAAAGATTACTGATGGGGTTTGCCGGGGCGGCAGACTGAAAGCTATTTCCATTGGTAGCTTCAACCAGGGTATTAAAAAAGTTCCAGACATTTTTATCTACACAGTTCATCTGTACTAAAATGGTGTCTCCGATGCGGATATAACTACTGTCATTAAATAGTTGTTGAGAGATATATCTTCCATCTGATAAACGATCACTGAATGGGTTCAGGCTTTTCAGTTGTATGCCATTTACAAACTGCGTAAAATTATAATAGTTGTTGATGCCAGCCGGGTCCTGAAAATTTACTACCGGGTTAATATTGCTGCCAACGTTTCCGGCATTATGCTGAAACCCAATTGAGTCAAGTGTTATCGCTTGTGGCATGGTGGAAGAAGCGGTATAAGTTTGGCCGCCTGTAATTACTGTTAATTGATAGGTATGCCCGGGAACCCCTTGCAGAGAGCTGGTAATATATAAGCCTGCGGAGGTTTCAGAAAGGATATTGGTAACCCCACTGGTAATATCTGCCACTTTTACAAATGCACCCGATACTCCGGGGTAAATATTACTGGCACTGAAGTTTACTGTTTTACTAATCTTAACCTGGTATGGCCCTGCAGTATTATAGATATTGCCTTCAATTACAATCTGCGGAGAAGCATCATTCAGGTTTACATTGATTATTTTTTTACATCCGTAAATAACCAGCATACAAAAAGCCAAAAGATATATAGTAGAAGATTTCATGTAATTAAAATTTAAAATTATAAGTAACAGAAGGGACCCAACGGAATAAAGCAGTTTGTACTGCCTGTGTTTTGGTTACATCAGCCGGATTATCCTGGAAACGGATACTATATGCGTTTTCTCTGCCATACACGTTATACAATGAAAATGTCCAGCTTCCCTCACCTTTCTTTTTCTTTTTTTCTAATAGCGTAGCTGCAAAATCTAACCTATGATATGCGGGCATACGATATCCATTTCTTTCCGTATAATAAAAAGTAGTCAATCCGTTTACTTGATACTTTCCGCTGGGAAATGTAACTGCATTACCGGTATTATATACCCAGTTTGAAGAGAAGGTCCATTTATTGTTCGCTTTATAAATACCTACTATTGCAATATTATGTGTCTGGTCTTGCTTGGCCGGATAGTACTCCCCATTATTGATTCCTGCAATTTTTCTTTCCGTTCTCGAAAGGGTATAACTAACCCATCCCGTTAATTTGCCAGTTTTCTTTTTTAGAAATAATTCCCAACCATAGGCCCTTCCACTTCCAAATAATAATTCCGATTCTACATTTTCATTGGCCCTTAATATCGCTCCATTTTTATAATCTATCTGGTTTTGTAATGCTTTATAATAGATTTCGGATGAGAACTCATATTTATTATTGCGAAAATTCTGGTAGTAGCCAAGAGAAAACTGATCGGCAATTTCAGGTTTTACATTCGGACTGCTCGGAATCCATAGATCGGTTGGATTGGTAGAAGCCGAATTAGAAAGCAGGTGTAGATTCTGTACATTTCTGGAATATGCTGCTTTGAAAGACCTGTTTTCTGTTAACTGATAGCTGGCAGAAAAACGGGGCTCCAGATTCATATATGTTTTTACGACCTGACCACTGGAATAGTATTTCGTGCTGATAATATTCCCGGCTGTATCATAGTTATAAAAATTACCAGGCCCCATAATACTAAAAGCAGAAAAGCGCAATCCATAATTCAATTTCCATTTATCGGCAGGGGTTAATTCATGGGAGATGTACGCTGCATTTTCATACGCATATTTTGATTGTAAAGCAACCGGGTTATAACTTGAACTGGAAGATACATCTACAATACCTGGAGAAATGGCGTGCCTGATTACGTTAATACCAAAATTGATTTTATTATCATTATTGATAAAATATTGCAAATCTTCTTTCAGGGATAGATCTTCTATTTTAGATTTGATTAACAGGTTATTGGATCCTGAATTGATCCTGATATTGTAATTATAATTGCTGTAAATCAGAGAAGTATTAGAGAATAACCTGCTATTAAAAATATGATTCCAGCGGGCTGTAGCCGTACTATTGCCATAGTCAATACCAAAAGTTCCACCAAAGCCCAGATTGTCTTTTCCAAAGTAGCCGGATAAATACACCCGGTTTTTATCATCTAAAGTGTAATTGGCTTTAACATTCAGGTCATAAAAATATAAGCTGTTATTCCTGATTGAGGAATCTCTTGATAATTTTAAAAACAGATCAGCATAGGTTCTTCTGCCACTTATAATAAAAGAGCCCTTGTCTTTCACAATCGGCCCTTCGATATTTAAACGGGAGGCAATCAATCCAATTCCACCGCTGGTTTGCAGATTCTGGTTATTCCCGTCATTCATCTTAATATCTACTACCGAGGAGAGTCGGCCACCATATTCTGCAGGCATTGCACCTTTATATAAAGTAAGATCTTTAATGGCATCGGAATTAAAAGAAGAGAAAAAACCCAATAGATGAGATGCGTTATATACCACTGCTTCATCCAATAAAATCAGGTTCTGATCTGCACCTCCGCCCCTTACGTAAAATCCGGAATTGCCTTCTCCGGCAGATTTTACTCCGGGTAATAATTGAAGGGTTTTTAATACATCTTTTTCACCAAAAATGACCGGAACATTTTGTATTTCGCTGATAGACAATTTTTGCACACCCATCAGCGGTCTTACTACATTTTCATTTTTCTTTTTGGAGCTTACTATCACTTCCTGTAATTCTGATCCTTTTTGAATAAGCTCTACAGACTGTGTAATATTTTTATCCAATACTATTTTTATGGAATCAGGTAAATACCCTGCAAAATTTACGATCAAGGTATAGATGCCGGCAGGAGCTGAAATCGAATAAAAACCATATGAATTACTAACGGTTCCTGACTTTGGTTGCTCTAAGAGATAAACGGAAGCCCCAATTAAAATTTCGCCACCTTTTTTTTCTTTGATGCTTCCACTGATGGTATGACGGTCGGGTACTGCTTTCTGCTGTGCTATGGCATTATTAGCAGCCATTAGAAATAACAATAGGCTAATCATGTTCGAGATCCTTCTCATTCGTTGTTTTGGTTTAACTTATAACAATTTTCTATCAGGAATGTTTGCTTTACAGGGTATTCTCTTTCCCATCTCGTCAATACTAGTTTTTCTCCCCGGTAAAGCGGCTGCAATTTACATGCCCAGGTGGGTTTTTGGTTAAGTTTAACATCCTTTGAGGGTTTTCCTCTTATTTCCCCGCTAGCGCCAGATAACCTTAGCAATTCCCTGCATTTTCTGGCATTCTATTGGTTTGTAAGGTTGCTATATAACCAGAAGTGTATGATACGTGTAGCTATTGTGGATGATTATCCAATGATCAGAGAAACATTAAAACGATATTTAGGAATTTGTCATGATATGAGTGTTGTTATGGAAGCGGGTAACGGCCGTGATTTTATTAACCGGCTTTTTATTAGCACTGAACTACCTGATGTGGTAGTAATGGATGTGCAAATGCCTGTTATGGACGGATACCAGGCTGCCCGTTATCTTTCCTTACATTATCCTTGTATTAAGATTTTGGGAATGTCGGCAAATGAAGAAGCTGGCAGACAAATGCTTGCCTGCGGAGCTTCCTTTTTTTTGCCTAAATGTGTGGATGGTGAAAAGATAGCGGCAGCGATTCATACATTGGCTGGAAGCTGATTTTCGTATTATATTTTATGATAGCTGAAACGATTGTTATTAACTACTACCTAACGTGTTGTGCTATTAGATTAGTTAGTATTTGGTAATTTTTATAAATGAAAATTATCAATATAGGGTGCCAGATAATTAATTTCATCCTTTCTTTGCCTGCCGCCTGAACGACTTAGGCAGACAGGCAAAGAAACCTGGATTGAATTGTGCCAGTATTTTCCTGAGGATGGCATATAAATTGCTGAAAGTAAATAAGCATTGTACAATATTTTTTTCCATTTCTATAGATAATTTCTGATTTTTTTTATTTTACAATAACTCCTTTCTATACCCTTAAACTATCTTCTAAGGCCCTGCGTACTGGATGAAAAGAGCCTATTTCAACAAAAGAAAACGAAGGATGAACGAAGGATGAAC
>CAIYKV010000209.1 GCA_903926855.1 uncultured Bacteroidota bacterium
AAAATTAGAGGAGTACCATAAAGGAAACTCCCCTAAACAGGCTGGTATAAAACCGCCTAAAGAACAAAATTAAAAATATTAATCAAAACACTTGATTATTAACACAGAATCTCCGCGGTTCACTGCCTCTTTTGCGTTACAGCTTCTAATGGTAACCTTTAAAAGCAGGAGCGCAAAGGACGCAGGGAAACGCTATGGCCGCTAAGAATGTATAAAAATTCCAGCACTCAACGTATTTTGCTATGTAAACTATTTTTAAATAGCACAACACGTTATATTTATTTAACTAAGGAACTTCCAATGACTTTAATATTCATCGGCGTACTCATGCCATTGGCTTCAGCAGTACCAGTCATTTCGGAAGTTGATTTTTCACTGACCAATATTCTCTTAGAAAGATTGTAGATACGTGTTGATTTAGTCTGCCCTTTCATATCTGTCTTTACATCAATTCCTCCCTGGCTTACGGTGGTGCTAATTTTTGAATCCGTGATCACATTTATCTCGACCTGTTCTGTAGTAATATGTGTAATTGTATATTGGTTAACAGAATGAATATTTTCATTAACAGTGGAATCTGCCCATCTGGATCCTTCTTTCATCTGCGATTCCGGAATACTGAGAAATAATTTGGTAAAATTATCTGAACTACTATTGTTACTTATTCCAGGAATATTTTTGAGAGATTTGATTTCACCAATCATGATTCCATTTTCCACTTTAATTTCTTCCTGCTTATTAAGCATATTGAGAACCTGATCCATCCCCGGTAAATTTCGCATAGTAGAATCATCCGAATCAAAGTTTTGTTCCTGCCCCATTACACTAGTTCCGCCGGAAATTTTTTTAACAGAGAAGAGAAGAGAATACCCATTTGCACTGATCGTATTTACAGCAAATTCCTGTACAATTTTACCTGAACTGGTTATTTCCATGTCTTGCCCCATACTGGAAATAGCAACGGTCGTATTAACAGTAGACAAGAGTTGAAATTTTGTACCCACAGGTACTTTAATCTGCTGGGCACGGATAGCAGTTAACAGTGTGATTACTGAACAGATCAGTACAATTTTCTTAATCATTGAATCTATGCTTAGGTTATTAATTACCAGCTTCCGCTTGCGCCACCTCCACCTGAATCTCCGCCGCCAAAACCTCCGAAACCGCCCCCACTATCCCCACCGCCACCACCCCAATCGCCTCCGCCTCCACGGCCACCACCCAGTAATGAGCCGATGATCATGCCTTCTGCCAGTCCGCCTAAACCACCACCACCGCCACGGCTTCCACCACGACCCAGGAAGATGATAATGACGATTACAATAATGATAAATGTAAAAATAGAACTACCTCTACCTCTACCATTACTATTCGTTAGTTTTCTCTCTGTTTTTACTTTGTATTCTCCAACAGCTGCTTTGGTGATGGCATTGATACCATCATCAATTCCCTGGTAATAATTTTTTTCCGCGAATCTTGGCGCAATTTCATCATGAACAATACTGGATGCTAAAATATCTGGAATAGCTCCTTCGAGTCCGTACCCTGGTTGAATCCTAAGTTTTCTGTCATCTATCGCCGCTATAATCAATACGCCATTATTTGTTTTCTTATTACCGATTCCCCATTCACGAAATAATTTTTGGGCATACTCTTCAATATCATAATCTCCGAGGGTTTTGATCAACACAACGGCTATCTGGTTAGACGTACTATCATCCAGCGCCACCAGTTTATGTTCAAGGGTAGCCACCTGCTCCGGACTAAGCACATTTGCCGCATCATTTACCAAACGTGGGGGATTGGGTTTAGGCAATACGTTCTGCGCAAACACAAGGGAAAAAGAAAAAAAAGTAAGCAGTATGAGAAACGCTTTCTTCATTCGGTGGGTTTATGAGAATGATGGTTGGCTGTTGGCCATTGGCTTTTGGCTATTAGCTGTTGGTTTATTGGGTTTTAATAGAAAATTTTTTTATTAGCATCAATGATTTGCATTTTCCCGCTTTTATAGCCAAATGCTAACTACCAAAAGCCAACAGCCAATGGCCAATAGCTAAAAAACCAGCAGCTACCCACTGGCCTTTCAGCTATTTTCCAAAAACAATATCATCCGGTAATTCGTTGGTATCGCCTTCGGCATCGTAAGGGAAATGGGTGGCTAATGCTTCGCCTATTTCGCCAATGATACCAGTAATACCAGCTGTATAATTGCTACTATTAAAATGAGCGATCATTTTATTGACCTCTGTCTGCCAGAAAGTATCGCCCACTTTGGTATGAATACCTTCATCTCCAAACACGGCCAACTTTCTATCTTTCATAGCAACATAAACCAAAACGCCATTGCGTGCCGCTGTTTGAAACATTTTCAGTTCCTGAAATACTTGTTTTGCCCTTGTTACCGGATCATTCTCACGACAATGGCTTTCCACAAATACACGTATTTCACCGCTGGTTCTGTGTTCTGCTTTTTCAATAGCCTGCGTTACTGATTTCTTCTCCTGTTCAGAAAAGTAATTCACCGGCTTTTTTTTGAATAGTCCCAGCATGCAACAGTTTTAGAATTTTACTTCAGGTGCTTTTGAAGCCCCGGCATCTGCTTTAAAGCCTTCTTTTGCTTTGAATCCAAACATTCCGGAGAAAATATTCATTGGAAATGAACGCACTTTCACATTATAATCCTTTACAGCATCATTAAAATCATTACGGGATACTTTGATCCGGTTTTCTGTACCTTCCAATTGTGCCTGTAATCCTCTGAATGCTTCATTGGCTTTCAGGTTTGGATAGTTTTCAGAAACTACCAATAAACGTCCAAGGGCTTGTGATAATTGTCCCTGGTTTGCCTGGAATTGCTGTAATTTTTCCGGAGTCAGGTCTTTCGCATCAACTTTCATCTGTGTAGCGCTCGCTCTGGCTGCAATCACATTCTGTAAAGTGGTCTGCTCAAAATTGGCTTCCCCTTTTACAGTATTTACCAGGTTCGGGATCAGGTCCGCACGACGCTGGTAATCACTCTGAACTTTATTCCATGCATTACTTACGTTCTCATCCTGTGAAACCAATCCGTTATATCCATTACAACCCGACCATCCCAATATCAGGATCAGGGCACCAATAACAATTAGGGTAATGTTTCTTGTACTCATACAATTTTTGATTTAAGTGTAATTTACTTGTTTGTCGTAAAACAGGTATAAATATTACAAAAGGGGTGCCATGAGGGGAGGAGTGGCATTTTGGCGGGTTGGCTGTTGGCTATTGGCTGTTGGCTATTGGCTGTTGGCTATTGGCTGTTGGCTATTGGCTGTTGGCTGTTGGCTATTGGCGGTTGGCTATTGGCTGTTGGCTATTAGCTGTTGGCTATTGGCTGTTTTGATTAAACTAAAAATAAAGTACATATTTAAATAAGTACTTTATTTGGTGCTTTACCAGCAAATAGCTAATAGCCAACCGCCAATAGCCAACCGCTTGCTAATTAATCGCCGCAATCCCCGGCAAAACCTTTCCTTCAAAGTATTCGAGTAAAGCCCCACCACCGGTGGATACATAGCTTACTTTATCGGCAAAGCCGAATTGGTTAACGGCTGCCACGCTGTCGCCACCGCCTACTAAGGAGAAAGCTCCTAATTGGGTGGCTTTGGCTACGGCTGTTGCAATGGCTTTGGTGCCATGTTGAAATTTTTCCATTTCAAATACACCCATCGGGCCGTTCCATAATATGGTTTTTGAGCGAAGGATACAATTGGTAAACTGTTCGCAGGCATTTTCGCCGATATCCAGTCCCATCCAGCCTGCAGGAATTTCGCCACTGGGGGCTGTGGAGATATTGGCATCGGCCGCAAATTTGTCTGCAATCACTGAATCAGATGGCAGGTGTATGTTTACGCCTTTGGCTTCTGCTTTTTTCAAAAGATCGAGAGCGGTTTGTAACCTGTCGTCTTCGCATAATGAGCTTCCTATGCTACCCCCTTCAGCTTTCATGAAAGTGTATGCCATTCCACCGCCAATGATGATATCGGTAGCCCTTTCGAGCAGGTTTTCTATGATCAGAATTTTATCGCTCACTTTGGCGCCACCAATGATGGCTGTAAATGGTTTCTCGCTTTTATGCATTATTTTTTCGGCACTGGCTACTTCTCCTTCCATCAGCAGTCCAAACCTTTTTTTATCTCCTGGAAAAAATTGTGCAATCACAGCGGTAGAAGCATGTGCCCGGTGGGCAGTTCCAAATGCATCGTTTACATATACATCTCCCAGCTTACTGAGTTTTTCGGCAAATGCTGTATCTCCTTTTTCTTCTTCTTTATAGAAGCGCAGGTTTTCTAATAATAAAACCCGTCCGGGTTGCAGTGCGGCCGAAGCTTCTGTTGCAGATGCTCCGATACAATCATCGGCAAATACAACCTTTACTGAATGACCCATAGAAGTACTGAGCAAATCGGCAAGATGATTTACCAGGTGTTGCAAAGAATATTTTTCTGTGGGTCCGTCTTTTGGCCGGCACAGGTGACTCATGAGTATTGCGCTACCGCCATCTTTGAGAATTTTGGTGATCGTGGGTATGGTAGCCCGCATGCGGTTATCATCGGTTATATTATATGTG
>CAIYKV010000210.1 GCA_903926855.1 uncultured Bacteroidota bacterium
ACACGAATATAAAAGCGGCGATACCCAATTACTGGGCTTATTACTGGAAAAAGCAACAGGCAGTTCTTTAAGCGATTATGCAGCCCAAAAATTATGGCAACCCCTGGGTGCTGCCCATCTGGCTTTATGGAGTACCGAAGTGCTGCCACACTGGTTTTGCCAACCCCGGTTTTAGGAAGCTCCTATATTGCTCCGAGTATGGCATCTACTGTAACCCAGGGAGCCAGCAGTAATGGGACCTTAGGCGGTGTGGGTGAAATAACCGTAGTGGCAACTTCTCCGAATACAATTATAGGCATTACCCCAACTGCAGCAGGCAGAAATGGGAGACCTTCCAAAACTTATTTTGAAGTACCTCTGGCCAACGCAGGTGATGTTTACCAGTTTCAAAGTGTGAACCTGGGCGATTTATCAGGTACTACCATTATATCAAAAGCGGGAGCTGGTGCAAGCGGATGTAAACCTGTGGCGGTATATTCTGCCACTACCTGGAGTTCCTTTGATTGTTCAGGGGCCAGCGGCGGGGATAATCTTTACCAGCAACTATTTCCAACCCGCTCCTGGGGAAAAACCTTTGTGACTGCGCCTTTTATTAACCGTTTAAATGGGGATATTTTCCGCATTTTAGTTCAGCAAAGCACCACAAAAATCCAAATCCAGGAAAACGGAATTACGACAACTTTAGATACTTTAAATGCAGTCTATTATAATAAATCAGGCAGATATTATACCTATAAAACGGCAAACCCAATCATTATAACCGGATCAGATCCTATCTCTGTTGCGCAATACATTACCTCAGAAACCTGCACTTCCGGATGTTTTACAGGTGGCACTAATACCAAATGCTTTGCAGATCCGGAAATGGTTATTTTAAATCCGGTAGAACAGACATTACAGAATATAACCTTCTTTTCGGCGCATAAGAATTTTGTGCCGGCCGGACAAACCAATGTTGTATTACATTTTGTGAATATTATTGTCAGTAAAACATTTAAAAGCAGTGTTAAGATTGATAATGCTGCTCCGGCCGGAAGTTTTGTAGATATTCCGAATAGCAATTATTCCTATTTACAGGAAGATTTAACCAATTCTTCTGCTACCAATCCGATTCACCAGGTTACAGCCGATACCAGCTTTTCTGCCATTGTATATGGATATGGTGATGTGGAATCTTATGGGTATAATGGGGGAACCAATGTTAAGGATTTTACGCCAACAGCTACTTTTCAAAATCCGTATAACCGGATTGATTCGGCTGTTACCTGTGTGAATACGCCTTTACAATTCTCGGTTCCTTTAAGTTTTGTTCCTTCTACGATTCAATGGGATTTTTCTGCTGCTCCAAATATTTCGCCAAACACCACAGTTTCGTCCAATAGTCCTATCGCAGACAGCACGCCTGTCGTTAATGGAATTTCCATCAATTATTATAGCACCAAACAAACCTATACATTTATCAAGTCGAATGTGAGTTCAGCAGTCAGGGATACTGTAAAGCTATTTACCACTACCACCACACCCGATGGCTGCGGAAGTAATCAACAGTCTTATTTTATTCCTGTAAAAGTAAACGACCAACCCAAAGCTGCATTTACCTTGACCAATACGGGTTGTGTAACCGATACTGTGCATCTGATGGATCAGAGTAGTGTAGCCAGCGGTTCTATTTTTCAATGGATTTGGAATTTTGGGGATGGAAGTACAGACACACTGGCAACCAATTCTATACTTGGCAAAAAATATGCTGCTGCCGGAAATTATACCATCCGATTAAAAGTGATCTCTGATATTGGTTGTATTTCACCCGATAGTGCTTTGGCAGTTAAGATCACCAATAAACCGATTGCGAAATTTACTTTACCGGCTATTGCATGCGCAGGCAGTACACTTAATTTTACAGATGCATCCTCTGCCTCTGCAGGGATCATCACTAAATGGACCTGGAACCTGGATGATGGGAAGGGTGCTTTTACAGATACAACCAATGTTTCAGTCAAGACCAGTTACCCGGTTTACGGAACCAAAAATCCATGGTTACAGGTGCAGATGGATAATGGTTGTAAAAGCGATACTTTTTTTGTCAGTCCACAATTACAAATCAACCCATTGCCTAATGTAGGTTTTATATTGCCTCAGATCTGTTTGAATGATGCCAATGCCATTTTTACGGATACAAGTAGTATTGCACAAGGCTCCAATACTTTTACCTATCTGTGGAATTTTAATGCAGGAACACCAGCTGTTTCTCCAGGACCGAATATTACCACCAGTACTCTGAAAAACCCACAAGTCACTTATCATAAATCAGATAATTACCAGGTGGCATTAACGGTTACTTCTGCCCTGGGTTGTGTGTCTTCTTCTACGGTTTCTTTCACAGTAAACGGAACTACGCCCAAAGCAGGTTTCAATATTCTGAATAATCTGCCGTATTGCGGTAGTACGCCAATACAATTAAAAAACAGTTCAACAGTAGATTTTGGTGGATTAACCAAACTGGAGATTTATTGGGACCTTATCAACAATGCAACTGCAAAATTTGTAGACCCTTCACCCGGCTCGGGTAAAACTTATCAAAATATTTATGTCGATCCGCAATTGCCTTCGGCACAATTGCATACCATTAAATTGATTGCGTATTCAGGAAGTAATGCCTGTGTGGATTCGGTTTCGCAAAACATACAATTGTATCCGCAACCTCATGCTTTGTTCAGTAGTTCGGCAACGCAATTGTGTTTTGGGAATACGGTTAGTTTTACAGATAAAAGCAATGGTGTTTCCGGCGCAGCGGCTTCCTGGGTTTGGAACCTGGGAGGGGGGGATATAAAAACGGTTCAGAATCCTATAAAGCAATTCAATGATTCGGGACTGATTAATATTAGCATGTATTTCCATAATGCAGATGGCTGTATCAGTGATACGGCTACCCAGCAATTGACAGTATATCCCAACCCCATTCTGGTTCTTACCCATAACCTGAATGCATTAGCTGGTGGAAGCGTGAAACTGATCCCGGTTTTTGTGTATGGCAGTTCATTACAATATCTCTGGACGCCGGCAACTTATCTTTCCAGTGATACGGCTGCTTCACCTATATCCGTTCCACAGGATGATATTACTTATCAGTTATTAGTAACAGGAATAGGAGGATGTTCGGCTTCAGATACCAGTTTTATCAAAGTATTGAAAGGTCCGGAAGTACCCAATGCATTTTCACCC
>CAIYKV010000211.1 GCA_903926855.1 uncultured Bacteroidota bacterium
AAACGATGCATCATATATCTTTTCTGGGTGGGTGCCATACGCATCAGGAATCCGATTTCAATATCATCATCTACCCCGTCAATATTGGTAAAACTATGGTGAATCATATTATGCTTCATGTTCCACATAAAATGATTGGCGCCTAATAAACTGATGGAGGAAGCCGCCACCCGGTTCATCACTTTGTTTTTACTAAAACTACCGTGACTGCCATCATGCATTACATTAAACCCAATAGCGGCCACAATACCGCCCATGATCACACATTCACCCAATGCCAGGTACCAAACAGGTGTCCAGAACAATAAATGAATATATACGGCTATAAAAGCAACCACCATAATGATTGCCTTGGTAAACAAATTCGGGTTCCCGGTTGAATCAATACCTCTCTGCTCAAAATAGTCCTGAACCCTTTTCTTTAATTCTGAATGAAGGGAATGGGTAACTGCCGGAAATTTAGGGATGGCAAATTGTGACATAATACGCTTTAAATGATACCGGGCAAAAGTACTTATTAATGCGAATGGACGGGTGTTAATTTTAGATTTTTTATATAAGTAGCTGTGTGGTAACGTGTATATAAGTATTTTATTATTCAACAAAACCCCCATATTTCCACAGTCATGGGATAACTTAACAGGGGATGATAACTAAAATTTAATTTAGTTTGACAAGACAAACAGGATGTATTTTCAAGGAATGGTTCCTTTAAAAACAGTTTTGATTGATCAAGCCTATGCAGGAAACCCGTGAAATCAATGCATTGTTTACACTGATAGATGATCCGGATGAAGAAGTATATTCAACCGTATCGGAAAAGCTTGTGGCATACGGGAAGAATATCATTCCCAACCTGGAACATTTATGGGAAACCACCCTGAGCCAGGATGTGCAGGAACGTATTGAGATGATCATTCATCATTTACATTTCAGCGATCTGCGCAATGATTTGATTGAATGGAGAGATAGTGCCTATCATGATCTTTTGTTTGGCGCCTTACTGGTTTCCAAGTTTCAGTATCCTGATCTGCATTCTACCCCGGTATTACAGGATATAGAAAAAATTCGTCGCAATGTTTGGCTGGAGTTAAATAGTTTTTTAACGCCATTGGAGCAGGCGAATGTGCTGTCCAGCATTATTTACAATTACTATAATCTAAAAGGGGTGGAAGTGAATTACGAACACCCGGAAGATTTTTTTATTCATAAAGTACTGGAAAGCAAAAAAGGAAACGCTTTAACCAATGGGATCCTGTACCAGGTGATGTGCGATTTACTGGATATCAATGCCAAGATTATCCATATTCCCAAGCAATGTATTATTGCCTTCTATCATTCCGATTATGATCCGGCAACCTATGTGGGGCACCCACAGGACAAGATTCATTTTTATGTAGATGCCACCACGGGCCAGGCTTTTTCGCATAAGGACGTAGAAAATTATTTTAAGCGGATATCGGTACCGCCCTCTCCTTCTTATTTCAAACCCCAATCGCATAAACGTATCATCCAGATTTTACTGGAAGAAGTGGCCAAATGTTTTGATCTGCCCTCGAATGATTATAAGCAGAAAGAACTGATCAGCCTGGCAGACCTGCTGGATCAATAGGTCTGGCGTTAAAAAAAGCAGCACAGATATAATCCGTGCTGCAATAAATTATCTATTCCTGTATCATTACACCAGGCTTGCTTCCAGGCTAATCTCCATATTATACGCTTTGCTTACCGGGCAATTGGCTTTTGCATCTGCCGCACATTCCTGAAATTGTGCAGGTGTGATACCGGGTACTTTGGCTTTTACCACCAGTTCAGATTTAGTAATTACCCCATCTTCCAAAGAAATCGCACAACTGGTTTCCAGTTCATCCGGTGTAAACCCGGCAGCACCTAAAACAAAAGTTAGTTTCATGGTAAAACAACCCGCATGGGCTGCAGCCATTAACTCTTCCGGATTGGTACCCACTCCCTCTGCGAAACGGGAATTAAATGAGTATTGTGTTTTGTTCAAAACAGTACTTTGCGTAGAAAGGGTGCCGTTCCCCTCTTTTCCAGAACCGTTCCAAACGGCGGTTGCGTTGCGTTTCATAAACAGTCAATTTGAGAATTTGAAAATTTGAAAATGAAAGTAAGCAGAAATTCCGTTAGTTTGTGCGGCCAGCCCTATTTTCAAATTGCTAAATTGCCCCATTTTCAAATTTTCAAATTTTCAAATTTTCAAATTTTCAAATTTTCAAATT
>CAIYKV010000212.1 GCA_903926855.1 uncultured Bacteroidota bacterium
AGCATCTATATAGGCAGATAAATCATCTGCTAATTTTTTGGCCTGTTCTGCTTTAGGGAGCCAGATTTCTGCTTTCTCTTTTGTTTTGGGGTCTTCTATTTTTTTAGCGAAAGATTTAAATATATCCACATTCTTTTGCTCGGCAATACCAGTTGCCGTCATCAGGCTACGATCTACAGTTTTAAAAGCGTTTAATATTTCTGCTGATACATTCAGTGCCAATAGTGCAGTTAGCACCAGGTACATAATGTTGATCATTTTTTGCCGCGGCTCCTTAGGTAGTGACATGCTGGCTTATATTTTTTTTCTGCTATTGATTTGCGAATTGTTTGTTGATATCCTGCCTCCTTATCTTCCCTGCATAGCGGTAAGCATATTACCATATAACTGGTTCAATTTACCCAGGTTGGTTGCCAGACTGGCAATTTCCTGTTTGGCTTTCATGGCATCTTCTGCACTACCTGCCATTGCGGTGGATGCCTGTGCCAGTTTACCATAAAACTGGTTCAATGCTTTCAGGTGATTATTGCTTTCCTGTAATTCCAGCTCGTAAATTGTATTTAATGATGACAGATTTTTAGTCAATGACTGCATCTGTACATGAAACTCTTTGGTACTGTCTGAAGCACCATGAAAACCGGCAAGTGATTGTGAAGCAACATTGGCGGCATCTTTGATAGAGCCTAATGCGATTGTCGCTTCTTTGGTTTTATTAGAGAAATCGGAAGTAGATTTTACTACATCACCCACTTCAGAAATTTGTGTAACCGTAGTTCCCAGTTTCTGGAAACCGGCACTCAGTTTAGAAAGACTGGCAGGTGTGATATCTGCTTCGCCTAACATTTTCTCCATGCTTTTTAAAGCAGTATTTTCTTTTTCTTCTTTACCGGGCAAATGCACTTCATGGTCATCGATAGCCGGGTAGATAATATAGAGTACCCCATATCCTAAGAAGATAACAGCTTCTACCGTTAGCCCGATCTTTAACATGATATCGGCAATATCCGAGTGTAATAATTTCTGTAAGGCACCATAGATTACCACCGCAGCGGCAATAGATACAAATATATCAAACCATTTTGTGACTTTAGGAGGGATTGCAGCTGCCATTATCTTGTCTTTTAGTTTTTTGAATTTTATACCGTCCGGTTATTCCCGGACTTGCTTTCTATAAAAAAGTTGTAATGATATTTTTTCCGGTGCTTACTAACGTTTCATTTTCGGAGTCAGGTCAATTACACAACGGAAACCAATATACGATTTAGCCGTATCCTGGTATTCATAGTTACGTGTACTTACCTGCAGGAAATACGCAATATCTTTCCAACTACCGCCACGAACCACTTTTCTTTTTTCTCTTGGACGATCAGAATCTTTTGCTTCGTAGCGAATATCCGGACTCAAATCAGACATTAAATTATAGGCTCCTTCATAGAAATAAGAACCGGTCCACTCTGCCACATTACCCGCCATATTATATAAACCATATTGGTTAGGCCAGTAAGCATCGGCCCTTACCGTATAGAATCCACCATCTTCCGCATAATTACCTCTTCCGGGTTTGAAGTTGGCCAGTAAACATCCTTTTTTATTCCGCAAATACGGGTTGCCCCATGGATACATAGAGTTGGTAAGTCCGCCACGAGCAGCATATTCCCACTCTCCTTCACTAGGTAAACGATAATCTCCATTAGTAACCAGTCGTTTTTTCTCGAGATATGCATTTTGAATATGCGTTCTCCAGTGACAGAAAGCCACTGCCTGTTTCCAGTTGATACCTACTACCGGATAATTTCCATAAGAAGGGTGAGAGAAATAGATTTTGGTAAGTGGTTCATTATAGGAATAAGAGAAATCCCTCATCCATACCAGGGTATCTGGATATATTTTCTGATCGTTCCTGATGATAAAATTGCTTTTGTTTAAGCCCGCATTATCTCTTTTTGCAGCAGAAGCCAGATCATAATATTCAATCCGGTAAACTATTTTATCAGGATCAATTTCCGGCTTACCATATAAACGATTATCCGGAGCCAGGTTCAGTTCATTTAATCTTTCAATGGTATTCCGATCATATTTTACGGTAGCCATTTTTTTCCAGTCAACCGCCATCGTATCATTTGATTTATTGATACCTGAACCAAACAAGATTTTAAATGCCAGGGAATCTCTTGTCCAGTTAACAAACTGGCGATATTGATTATTCGTAATCTCAGTTTTATCCATCCAGAAACCAGGAATAGACACCTGTCTGTTACGGGTAATATAATTATAGCTGATATCTTCATCGCTAGGGCCCATATGGAAGGTTCCCGGTGGAATAAACACCATGTTCAAAGGTGTACCCATACTCGCTCTTGACGTGGGGGCCACGCCATGTAATTGGCCATCATCGGGTAGCCCTTTTGCCTTCTTTAATTTAAAGCAGGAACTCAGGGTTAACGAAAAAACGACTATACTAATGGTAGTTAAATAACCTTTCATTGTACGGAACTGATTTATGACAGTGACAAATATAAGTTTTCCATCGGCAGTTGTGCCGATTTTACGATTTTGTTACCAATAATTTTGCAATTCTGGGTAAAATTACTTTCAGTCTCTAAGAATAAGTTTTTTCAAATGGGGCCAAGGCCGCTGTCATGAAAGCAAATTACAGCATTCTTTTGTTACACATTTGCTAAAAGGCTTGTAAGTTCTGTAAAGGGTTCACTACAAGCATAATTCTTACAAAGGTAAAAATCGACCCTCTCCTTCTCCTCAGGCAGCATTTTACCAGTTAATAACGGAAAATCCGTTGAATTAGTTTCCGCCACCTGAAGAATCTTATCTGGAATAAACCTTTGCATTAGAGGACCCAAAAATCGGCTGGCCTGTTGCCCAACCAGGGCTATTTCGGATTGTCCGCGGGTAACAGTTGATACCCCCATAGCCCATACCCCAAAAGAACCCGGGTAGTTCACAATAGCTTTACTCATAGATAGCAGCAAATCATGGGCATGTTCAGTCCAGTTTTGCTGGTCAAAAACCACAGATAGGTATAGTAGATTTCTTACCATTACGGCATTTCCGCTGGGTATAGCCCCATCATAGACCTCTTTTTTTCTCAGGATTACATCGGATTGCGATTTACCGGTATAGAAAAAGAACCCTGTTTTTTCCTCCACAAAATGGAGAATTACCCATTCTGTGAGTGCTTTTGCCTTTTTCAGATAGTTGCCATCCCCGGTAATTTCCTGCAAGTGGATATAAGCTTCAATCAGGTAGGCATAATCATCTAAAAATGCCGGTATTCCGGCCTTCCCGTTTTTATAGGTATGGTACCAATTTCCCTCAACCCCTCTCATTTTTGCTTCGAGAAACCCCATGTTTTGAATGGCTTTTTCCTTATACCCTTCAATACCTGTAGCCGCAAACGCTTTTGAATAGGCTGTATTCATCAGCCCATTCCATCCAAGTAAAATTTTATCATCCAGTAATGGGCGTATTCGTTTTGAGCGGTGAGTGAATAGGGTATTCCTGGATTCTTCGAGTATTTTCTCCAAAAATGCAGGGTCGAGTCCCTGTTTTTGGGCCTGGCCGCCAAGGGATTCCTTTAGCCATAAGATATTGGTGTGTTCCCAGTTACCGGCTTCGCTGATATCATAAAATGCACAAAAAAGAGTCGACTGTTCGCCCAATAGCTCATCAATTTCCACTTTTTGCCAGGTATAAAATTTGCCCTCCACCCCTTCACTATCTGCATCCAATGCACTGTAAAACCCTTGCTCATTACTGGTCATTTCCCGCTCTATAAATCCCAGGGTTTGTTTAATTACTTGGTCATAAGCAGGGTTGCCGGTAATTTGAAATGCTTCGGACAATACACCGATTAGCAGGGCATTATCATATAGCATTTTCTCAAAATGTGGCGCCAGCCATCTGGCATCGGTGCTGTAGCGGGCAAAGCCTCCGCCCAGGTGGTCATAGATACCTCCCTGACACATCTTATCCAGACTCAGCAATGCCTGCTGCAGTGAATCCGGGTGATGGGTATAATGGTAATGCCGCAACAGAAACCCTATTGAAAATGTTTGTGGGAATTTGGGTGATTTGCCAAAACCGCCCCAATCTGTATCAGCATTGGTAAGTATATTTTCGGCAATACGAGAAAGGGATTCTTCGGAAAATAAAGTTCCGGTAGCTGATTCCGGCGATTGAATGCCAAATGAATTGGCCGAAAACAGGTGTTCTGTCAGATTTTCGGCCTGCGAAAGAATCTCGGCTTTTTTCTCCCGATACCCCTTATTGACGCCCGCTAATACTTCCTTCCAGCTTGGCCTGTTAAACGCTTTTTCAGGAGGAAAATAAGTGCCCCCAAAAAATGGTTTTCGTTCGGGTGTCAGAAATACATTCAAGGGCCATCCCGCTTCCTGTCATAGCCTGAACCGCATCCATATAAATATGATCCAGATCCGGGCGCTCTTCCCTATCAATTTTTATATTGATAAACCATTCATTCATTAAGGAAGCAGTAGCTTCATCTTCAAAGCTTTCTCTTTCCATAACATGACACCAATGACAGGCTGAATACCCAATACTTACCAGTATGGGTTTATCTTCTTCAATGGCTTTTTGCAAAGCTTCTTCGCCCCAGGGATACCAGTTTACCGGGTTATGGGCATGTTGTAATAAATAAGGACTGGTTTCCGAGATCAGGTGATTGGTATGATTTGCTTGCATAGGTTTGGAGAAACAAATTGATAGCAAGTTAACTGTATTTAAAAAGCCCCTCTATGGAGGGGCCGATAAATATTTTGATATTTTATCTGACTATTTTTTGGATGGGGCTGTAGTACTAAATAAAAATTGATCCAATGCAGCAACCATACTTGGTTTTTGCGGAGAAGGTACTTTGATATCCAGTTTCATTCCGGCTTCTTCTACCGCTTTGGAAGTATTGTTACCAAAAGCACCTATCACCGTTCCATTTTGTTTGAAACCAGGGAAATTATCATATAGGCTTTTTACGCCGCTGGGTGTGAAAAAACAGATTACATCAAAATCCTTTCCTTTCAGTACTTCCGTAATATCATTGCTGATAGTTCGGTACATGAAACCGAGCTGATACTCGCATTTATTGGTTTTGAGCCAGTTAACGATCTCGTTATCCTGTTGATTTTCACTGCATACATACAGGAACTTTTCGTTTTCCTTATGTTTATTGATCACATCAAACATACTTTTATTGGTGCCATCAGCGCCATAAAACACTTTGCGTTTGCGGTATAAAATAAATTTCTGGAGGTAAAGAGCAACCGCTTCGGTAATGCAGAAATATTTGGTATCCTGCCCGATGGTTACTTTCATTTCTTCGCACATCCTGAAAAAATGGTCAATGGCATTACGGCTGGTAAACATCACTGCCGAATAATACATGATATCGATCTTCTGCTTACGAAATTCTCTTGCGGGGATGCCTTCGAGTTTGATAAAAGGATGGAAAAATAGTTCCACACTATATTTCCGCTCCAGGTCAAAATAGGGAGATTTGTCACTTTCCGGCCTTGGTTGGGAAATCAGAATTCGTCTTGGCGCTTTGACAGTAGCTGAACTTTTTGACCCGTTTTTTATCATGCTGCTAATCTAAAGAAGTACAAAATTAAAAACTTCCGGCCATATAATTGATCAATAACTTATAAATCAATACTAGCGGAAGCACTTCGACGGCACAAAGGTACAGGAAAAAATGCAACGCATTCACTTTCAGTTTATTCTGCAATGCCAAAAAAGAAACCAGGTAACGATATACAAAAAGTACCCCTATTAACGCCATCGAAACTGTTACAGAAATTTCTATCACTGTGGGCCCGGAAAATGACAGGACCAGTAAAAAGGGGATCAGGGCCACTCCGATCACTTTATTTACCATAAATACAATAAATGTATAGGCTCCGGCTGCTTCTTTGGTATTGAAAACCCATCCGGCAAATATTAGAAACAGGTATTTTCCCAGATATACAAGCGATAATATCCCTGCAGATCCGAATGCCAGCGACCAAAAAGGTGCCTGGCTCCAGTGTTTGTATTGTATCAGTAAGGTGATATATAACCCGGTACAAATGATGTACAATAGGTTAATCAATAAAGAAGCCAGGTTATCCTGAAGCAGTTGTTCCCTGGATTGTGTTTGCCTTAAGGTGGTCTGGAAAAATACAACAAAGAGGTTCCTGAAATATTTGGGAAATGCAGCCCGGATAAATGCCAGACTGAACATGATGCCCGCCATCAGGTAAAAAAGCTCATCTTTTGATTCCGGCTGATGATACTCTACCAGCATATATATGGGAATACCCTGAAATGGCAGAAAGGGATGTGTTTCAAATTTCCGGTAGGTACCGGTATCTTTTACAGAAACCCTTAGTAATGCCGGTACAGAATCCTTTCGCACAGAATCCAATCGTTTACTGCTATCCGATGATACTATGCCCGCTGATTCTGGCAATTCTTTGGGCTGCCCTTCTTCGATAATCCCGTTTCCTATGCTATCCGCATTTTTTCTTTGGGTAATGATTTTTTTGACTACCGGCAATTTAGGAAGCGATATATGCGTGGTTTCGGCAACCGGTACAGTATATGCCTGTGCAAAACAGCTGAGCGTTGTAATCAATGCAAAAATTATCAGAAAGAAATACTTCAAGAAATGAATTTGTGCAAAAATATGGAATGGTTTGGGCTTTTGAGTTGAGAGTTTGCTTTAGTTCGAGAAGAAACGCCAATCGCCAAACAAACCAGTAATTTCGTTCAAAATCAAATCAATTATTTTCATGTCAGGTATCTATATCCATATCCCTTTTTGTAAAAATGCCTGTCATTATTGCGATTTCCATTTTTCCACTTCCTTACAGAAAATGCCGGATATGATTCAGGCCATTGAAAAGGAGATTCGGATACAGCAACCCTATTTATCAGATACAATCGAGACCCTTTATTTTGGTGGAGGAACTCCTTCCCTTTTGCAAAAGCAAGACCTGAACAAACTGATCAAATTAGTAAAAGAAAATTTCCGGGTTTCAGATACTGCTGAGATTACCCTTGAATCTAATCCGGATGATATTACGCAACAAAAATCCGATGAATGGAGAGAAGCAGGCATTAACAGATTAAGCATTGGCATTCAATCTTTTTTTGAAACAGATCTTCGATGGATGAACCGGGCACATTCTGCAGAACAGGCAAAAAATTGTATTGAATGGGTGCGGCGATCAGGTTTTGAGAATATTACGATTGACCTGATCTATGGATCTCCCGGATTAACGGATGAGATGTGGAAACACAATATCGAAACCGCCCTGTTATTGGATATCCCTCATTTGTCATGCTATGCATTAACCGTTGAGCCGAAAACAGCATTGGCAAAAATGATTACTGCTAAAAAAACCGAAGCAGTAGATCCGGAAAAGCAGGCAAGACATTTTGCCATCTTAACTAATACACTTGAACAGGCGGGTTTTGATCATTATGAAATTTCTAATTTTGCAAAGCCCGGATTTAGAAGCAGGCATAACAGCGCTTATTGGCAGGGGGCGCATTATCTGGGTCTGGGACCATCCGCCCATTCATTTAATGGTAGCAGCCGGCAGTGGAATATTGCGAATAACACTTTATATATACAAAGTCTGATGCAAGGCATTGTTCCCTTTGAACAGGAAATACTAACCCCCACACAGCAATTGAATGAATATATAATGACAGGTTTACGAACAATGGAAGGGATTTCAATTGAGAGGATTGCGAACCAATGGGGTCAAATCATTGCTGACAATATCTTACTCGCAGCGACTCAATATCAGGAACAGGGGCATATGGTTTATCGAAACCCATTCCTTCAATTAACACTTTCCGGTAAATTTCTGGCTGATGGAATAGCGGCTGATTTGTTTGTAGCGGACTAGCAACCTAATGATTGCCCCTATCAAAAAGATACTAAAAAATGAAAGCACTAAGTGACTAATGTCTGGATAAGGTTTTCTTTAAGGCAGAGATGCTCATAACAATAACTATCATACAAAGAATAACTGCAGGACTCGCTATCGTAAAGGAAAAAGGCATACGCTAAGTTACAACAATTATCAGATTAAAAAGCCTTCTATTTTCTTAAATCCATCTTCCGCAGGCAGTTGCTCCCATAGAATTTCGTAAATGGTGGAAGCAATCGGCATATCAGATTGTACCGACTTATTTAACTCGTAAATGCATTTGGCGGCATTATAGCCTTCTGCCACCATACTAAGTTCCAATTTGGCGGCTTTTACGGAATATCCTTTTCCGATCATATTTCCGAAAGTGCGGTTACGGCTATATAATGAATAGCAGGTAACCAGCAGATCGCCTAAGTACACCGAAGCTGCATAATTAATGGAAGTATTATCATTATTTTCCAGTGCTACTGCCATTTTCTTTAAAAAACGAACCATTTCATCGGCACTATTGGCAATATAAACGCTTAAAAAATTATCTCCATATTCTAATCCATGCCCGATACCAGCACCTAATGCATATATATTTTTTAATACTGCTGCATATTGTACACCATATACATCGGTATTGATTACCGTATTTACGTATTCGGTTTTAAAAAGAGCAGCGATACTGGTTACTGTTGCTACATCCAATCCAGAGAAACTCAGGTAGGATAACTTTTCAGATGCCACTTCTTCTGCATGGCAGGGGCCGAGCACTGCAAAATAGTCTGACAAAGGAACTGCAAACTGTTCCAGCAAATATTGGTTGAGTAAAAGGTTTACCGTAGGAAGGATTCCTTTTACTGCTGAAATGATCTTTTTTCCCTGCAAAGCCCCTTTTGGTAACAGATCCAATGCTTCAATTACATAAGCAGATGGAACTGCAATCACAATTGCGTCTGATTCGGATACTACTGAAGCGATATTGTCGCTTAACCGCAACTTTGACTGATCAAAATAAACTGAACTCAGGTAATGAGGATTATGCTTTCTTTTTTCAATATATCCGATAGTAGTAGTGTTACGAATCCACCAATGAATGGTATTGCCGTTGTCAGTAAGAATTTTAGCCAATGCTGTGGCCCAACTGCCGCTTCCGATAATTCCAATCTGCATAGCTTTCGTTTGATAATTTATACAAACATACGAATAGGCTTGTGTAAAAAACAGGCGGCAGGTATAAAACCTGCCGCCTGCATTATGAATCTAGGATTGTATTAATCTTTCTTTTTCTCATCAAACAACTTATCCTTTGCTACTACCTGAACCAGGGTTCCGTCTTTCAGTGTTTTACTTACCACTGAATAGGGACCTGTAATTACTTCATCACCTGGTTTCAAACCTTCCAGTATTTCAATATAGTTAAGGTCCTGAATAGCGGTTTTCACTTTTAGTTTCTTAACGGTATTATCTTTTTGCAAAATAAAGACTACTTCATCAATATCATCATCAGCACTGGTTGATTTAGCGGTTGACTGCTGATCCTTTGGCTTATCGCCTGTTTTGTCGGATGGTGCTTTATCACTTTTCTTATCTCTAGTAGTTACAGCGTTCAGAGGTACGGATAGTACATTCAATTTGGTTTTGGTCTGAATATCAGCACTGGCACTCATACCCGGACGGAAAGGGAAACCATGGGTGCTCACAGTCAGGTCGTGATAAGATTGTGGCAACAAACGGATATGCACTTTATAATTCGTTACTTCCGTACTGGTAGTTGTACCGGTAGCCGTGGTATTTGGATTGGCAATTTTATAAACCAATCCTTTGAATTTACGGTTGGTATATGCATCCACTTCCACAATAGCTGTATCACCCAGTTTCACTTTTGGAATATCATTCTCACCTACATCCACCTGCACTTCAATACTGCTCATATCTGCCACACGCATCATTTCGGTACCCACATTGAAACTATTACCTGCTACTCTTTCTCCTTTTTTCACATTCATTAAACTGATGATACCATCCATAGGAGAAGTGATCACAGTTCTGGAAAGATCTTTATCCGCTTTGGCCAATTGAGCCTGAGCATTTTGAATAGAAGCTTCCCCACTTTTTAAACCTTCTTTTGCCGCATTATAATTAGCCAATGCAGTCAGGTAATTCTGCTCAGATTGCTCTAATTCTGAAAGCGAAATTACTTTTCCAGCTAATAATTTCTTTTGTCTTTCATAGATCACTTTCATGTTATCCATTTGCGCTTTTAACCCTTCCAGGCTGGCAACCGAATTGGACAATTGTGCCTTGCTCTGGGTAACACCGGCAGCTACCTGATCACGCTGTGTTAAATAGATATCCGCATAAATTCTGGCAAGTACCTGTCCACGTTTTACGCTATCCCCTTCGTTCACATTCAGCTCAACGATCTCACCACTGATATCGGGACTTACTTTCACTTCTACCTCGGGATATACTTTACCACTGGCGTTTACCGTTTCTGTGATGGTTCTTTGTGCTGCTTTTTCAGAAGAAACTTTGATACCTTCCTCTTTACCGATAACACCGGATTTTTTCAGTCCTACCAGCACCGCAACCACTACTACCAGTAAAATAATAATCCATAGCAATTTCTTGTTCATAATTCAGTTTTTCCGGTTTGTTTGCAGGTTTTCATTTCTCTATCTGCGTCAAAAAATTTATAATTTAATTCCGTTGCCTTTATAAAATTCCAGCAGTTTCATTTTAAATATATAATCATACTGGTTGGCTATTTGCTGCAATTTTGCTTTTAATAAATTGTTCTGATTGGTGATCAGGTCCAAAGAGCTCAGCATATTGATATCAAACCTTTTCACCGCAAAATCGTAGGCTTTCTGCGCATTAATCACTGATTTAATACCCGCGTTATATTTCTGCAGGGCAGTTACGGCATTCGTATAAGCTGTGTATATATCCTGTTTCAATTTTGTGTCGCTCGCCTGCTTTTGCAAAGTAGCGGCCCGGTAATTTAATCTTGCCTGTTGTGTGGATACCCTTGCCTGATGATTAGCATAGATTGGTATACTTAGACTAATACCAACGTTTTGGCCAAAGTTGTTATTCAACTGATCGCCCCATCCGTTCCATATTTCACCGAAAGTGCGGGTTGATTGTGTTAATTTATAGGTAGGATTTTGAACATAATAGGAATTGCTACCAATAGCCACAATAGGTTCTGTGCCGGTTACCGGGGCATATCCTGTAAAACTTCCTCCACTTACATATTTAAAGGAATTGGAAAAGTTGGTAGAAAGGTTGCCACCCAGGGATAGTGTTGGATAATACTGAGCCTGTGCAACCATTATATTTTTTTCTGCTGCCTTGATCCTTAATGAATCAGATTTTTGCTGAGGCTGGTAATGCATGGCCAATTGGTATACAATTTCAGGTTGGAGTTCTGAAAAAGGCTCAATGGGTATTCTATCAACCGGCGGTATTTGAATAGAAAAAGGTTTTGAAGGATCCAGGTTCAGCAAAGCCTGCATATTTAAAAGGTTTTGCTGATCAGTTGCTACAGCTGTATAATAATTACTACTGTCAGAAGCCAGTTGAGCTTCAATTTCTGCCATACTGAGTTCAGGCAAAACCCCTGCGTCTACTCTTTTCCGGGTAATATCATACTGTGCAAGACTTTGGCCTATCTGAACCTTAGTTATATTAATCTGTTCTTTAGAAGCCAGAATCTGAAGGTAATAAGTAGCTACTGTAAAAGAGATATCATTAATTGATTTTGCTACGTCCGATAATGCCGCTTTGGCACTGAATACTGCAGCCTGCTCTGTATATTTTAGCCTGCCGGCATTGTATAACTGAATCCCTGCATTGATTCCAAAGTTTTGGTACAGGAACTGGGTAGTTGCAAACACGTTGGTAGTGGGATCGATTGATCGTCCAAACCTAACTCCATTGGATGCACTTCCGGAAACACTGGGATTTAAATTATACCGGGCTTGATCTGCCTGTAAAGCAGCTAATCTTGCCTGAACATCTGCCTGTTTAATAGAGATATTATTCTGAATGGCATAATCAATACATTGACGCAAATCCCATACATCCGGAGTATTCTGGGCGTATGACTGTATTAGCATCATACAGCATAAAAAAGTAAGAAATCGCTTCATAGACAACAAAAGTATAGGATTCGGGCAGAGTTTGTTAAAAAGATAGACAGACGGAAACTAATCCCATTAAACGAGTGATAGATGTTATGAAAGGTTATTAATGGTGGTAAATGCCCCATCTAGGTCCCGAATCAGGTAGTCGGGTTCTTCCAAACCAACGTATAATCGAAGAGAGCGATGCTCGGGATTTGCCGCATCAAATGCTTCGGGCTTCATGCCGGCACATTTTGGCAGAATCAGGGATTCATGACCACCCCAACTCACTGCCATTAGTATATGCTCCAAAGATTCGCAGAAAGTTTCGATAGTTTGGGCGGAATTCGCCTTAATGATAAAATTGATTAGTCCCCCAGCGCCCTTCATTTGCTTTTTCGCCAATTCATATTGAGGGAAATCGGGATCAAGGGGATAATTGACCTTTTCGACCCTTGGATGCCCTTTTAAAAAACTGATGACTTCAGGAGCCGTTCGGTTCACTTTTTCCAGCCGGGTTGGCAAAGTTCTCAATCCCCTGATCAGTAACCAGGCATTAAACGGCTGAATGCCAGAACCGATTGTATTGTATTCGCTGTTAAATATTCTTTCTATCATTTTCCCTGAGCCACTTAATACCCCTGCTATCGTATCGCTATGCCCTCCAATATATTTAGTGGCAGATTGCAATACCAGGTCGATACCCAGTGCAATGGGTTGTTGGTATAAGGGTGAACAGTGGCTATTATCACAAACAGTAATAATCCCTTTCTCTTTGGCAATTTTTGCTACTGCTGATAAATCCTGCAGGTCAAAAAACCAGCTATTGGGAGATTCCAGATAGATTAAAGTGGTTTCAGGTCTGATTGATTTTGAGAAATTATCTGTAACCGTACCGTTTACATAACTAACTGAAACTCCAAACCTGGGTAGTATCACATCAAACATTTTTCTGGCCCAGGTATATGGATTACTGACACTTACAATATGATCACCCGATTTTACATTGGCCAGAACAGCTGCAAAAATGGCTGCGGCTCCGCTATTAAATACCAGACAATCCTCAGCACCATCTAAAGCCGCCAATTTTTTTCGAAGTATTTCAACGGTTGGGTTTAGTCCCCGGCTATATAACCAGGTAGTATATTCATCTTCAAAAGATTTACGCAGATCAGCCACTTTTTTAAAAGCAAAATTGCTGGTCTGTATAATAGGTGGTGCGACTGCGCGAAAATATTCATCACGGTCTTCGGCAAATTCATTAATGATATAAGATAGGTCCATACTAAACTTTCTCCTCTGTTTCTATTTGTTTTTTTGAGTGAAGTCCTTTTACCAAAAAATACAATATCATAAAAGCGGCTAAAACCCCTACGCCAACCATTGCGGTTTCAGGAGTTTGAATGGCGATGCTAGTCCCTACAAATATATAAGCAGCCATAAATATCAAAGGTAACAGTGGATATAGTTTCATTTTATAGATTCCGGTATTATCCAAATGCTTTGTTTTTTTACGAAATACAAAAATGGTTGCACTGGATGCCACCATACCAAAACAGTCCAGGAAAATCGTAAAATTGAGAATCTTCTCAAAAGTCTGTGCAAAAAACAGAATCACAATACACATAGCTGCAAAAACAGTCAGGGAAACAGTCAGTACTTCATTACGCGGGTTTTGCTTTGAAAATACTTTTGGCAATACTCCCTCCCCGCTCATTGCATACATTACCCTTGGGTTACTCAGCAACAAAGCATTTACATAAGCCAGTACGCCAAAAAATAAAAAGAAAGAAAACAGGTCAGCGCCGTTTTTCCCAAAAGTTTTATTCATAACCACATAAGCAATCTCATGTTCATCTTTCATATTGTTAAACCCTACAATACTATAATAGCTGAAATTAACCAGTAAGTATAACCCAATAATAATGGCAATACCAATAAAGATGCCTCGTGGAATATTTTTTGCCGGCTTATCCACTTCATTTCCAAAATTGATGGTTTGCTGATAGCCGCCATAGGTGAAAGACACGGCAATCAGACTTACCCCCAAACTTTGAATCCAACTCATGGACGGAACGATTGCAGGAGCCGGAGCAGGCACAATCGCTGCGGTCTGTGCAATTTCATGATGCGGGAAAAATAAGGCCACCACCAATAATAAGATCATCGTAATCTTTATCAGCATTAATACATTTTGCGCTTTTGCGCTCATACGCAAACCCTTAAGGTTGATGGCATAAAAGATAAGAATAGCGCCGCAACTGATCAAGGCTTTATCAATATCTGTCCAGGCAATTTGTGGAAACAGCTTCGTAACATATCCACTCCCAATTAACGCAACCCCGCTTAAACTGGCTGCATTGCTGATAAGAATAATACAATTGATAGCGAAGGCGATACTGGGATGGTAGGCATAGGAAAATACTTTATAATATCCGCCGGTAATCGGATATCGGCTTCCGATTTCCGCATAAGTCAATGCCCCACATAAAGCAAAAAAGCCGCCCAATATCCAGGCTGTAAAATATACAGATGGTTCAATTGCATATTTTGCACTGGTAGCTGCAGATCGAAAAATACCCATACCGATCACCAGTCCTACCACGATCATTGTAAAACTGAAAAGATTGATTTTTTGTTTTGATTGCATAGTAATTGTGTGGGTTTAAATGTAGGAAACTTAATTCAATTTACAGAAGCACAAATCGTATTAGCCGGATGTGATATTATTTTCCCTCGTAATATTGGTACCGCAACATACAATCTCTTATCTTCGCCTTGTATACGGTTCCCGCTTACGCGGGATTAAAAGGGAAGTCCGGTGTAATTCCGGCGCTATCCCCGTAGCTGTAAGCTCCTGGTTCATATTTGAATCATAACTGTTGAAACTTCATACCACTGTTCCGCCATTGTAGGGATGGGAAGGTGTTCATCAGGGAGCGAGCCAGAAGACCTGCCGCATACAAATCAATTATTCACGGCTTTCGGGTGAAAAGCATGGAATCTAATTTGTTGCTGCAGCGGCATCTTATATTTCTCCGTTTTTTTATTTTCCTGAAAGCTCATTGTTCCATCTAAAAAAAACAAACAATGAGCAAAACAGTAACGCTCCTCACAACCCTGCTTACAGGCAGTACCCTGTTTGCACAAAAAGACACGGTAACCACCAAAACATTAGATGAAATTGTAGTTACTGCCAACAAACAGGAACAAAAACAAAGTTCCACCGGAAAAGTAATTACCATTATTACAAAGGACCAAATTGACAAAAGCAGCGGCAAAACGGTATCTCAGTTGCTGAATGAACAGGCCGGTATCACCATTAATGGATCTCTTAATAATCCAGGTAGTGTGCAAACCATTTTTATGCGCGGAGCGGCTGCCGGGCGTACGCTGGTTTTACTGGATGGAATTCCGGTAAATGACCCCTCACAAATTAATAACGATTTTGACCTGAACCTGCTTTCCATCAATGATGTTGAAAGAATTGAAATTTGTAAAGGAGCTCAGTCCACTTTGTATGGAAGTGATGCCATTGGCGGTGTGATCAATATAATTACCACTAAAAAAGACATAACTAACCCATTTAATCTGAAAGCAGGTGTTTCCGGTGGTAGCCTCGGAACATATAAAGCCAATCTACAGGTATATGGCAAAGCTGGCAGGTTTACCTACACTACCCGTTATGCAAAAATAAAAACCGATGGTTTCTCCGCGGCTTATGACAGTACTGGTAAAATGAACTATGATAAAGATGGCTATGATGGGAATACTGGCAACGCTTCCGTTCTTTTCGATGCAGGAAATGGATTGCAAGTAAAAGGTTTTACGCAATACAGCCAGTATAAGGCAGATGTTGATGCGGGGGCTTTTACTGACAAACTGAATTATACTATTACTAACCGGAATTTTACAATAGGTACCGGCTTTATTGTTAAGAAGAAATTATTTACGATTACCGGTAATTATCAGTATAGCAAAATGCATCGAAATTATAATGATAATGCTTCGATACCAGGTGCCACGGCTTATCCAATGAATGATTATGATGCCATTACTCATTTTGCAGAAGTATACACTTCCATTACACTGGGGGGAGGTTTTTGTTTATTGAGTGGTGCTGATTACCGCTATGGATCAATGAATAATCAGTACCGATCTTTAAGTGTATATGGTCCATATAATAGCCAGTTCAGGGATACTTCCATGAATCAAAGATCTGTGTATAGTTCGTTAATGTATACCAGCAAATTATTTTCCGTTGAGTTGGGTGGAAGAATGAATCATCATTCGCGTTATGGGCACAATACTACTTTTACCTTTAATCCGTCTATCCGAATAGATGATCATTACAGGTTATTCGGTAGTATAGCTTCTGCATACAAAGCCCCTTCTTTATACGAGCTATATTCCAGCAGTGGCAATCTGAATCTCCAGCCAGAAAAAGCAACTAATTACGAAACAGGTGTACAATCTATATATCGCAATATCAGTAACCGATTGGTTTTCTTTTATCGAAATACCCATAATGGGATTGATTATAATTCGATCAATTATCAGTATTTCAATTATGTGAATCAGCAGACAAAGGGAATCGAGTATGAAGCAAGGATGCAACCCACTACCCACCTGACGATCACTGGTAATTATACATTTATTGCCTCCCAGGAAACCACGGAAAACCGCGTGAATTTTAAAGACACGACGTATGGCTATTCTTTACGAAGGCCAAAGCATAGTATGAATATCATAACGAGTTATCAGTTTGGCAACCCGTTATTCATAAGTGTTAGTGGAAAATATGTCAGCAGCCGCTATGATGTAGGCGCGTATAAAAAGCCTGACCTGTTATTATCCAGCTATTTTTTATTGGGTGCTTATGCAGAATATAAAACAGGAACCCATTGGAAACTCTATTTAGATGTTCAAAATCTACTTAACCGTAAATTTTTTGATGTAAGCGGATACAATAGCCTCCCATCTTTGTTTACGGCTGGAATCAGTTTTATCTGGTAGTAGCTGATATACAAAGGCAGGGATGTGGGCTTAGCCAATATCCTATGCCTTTGCATATATTTTATCATTGCCAATTCAAAATAAATCGGGTATTTCGCAGTATGGATATCTATCTTATCAGGCATACTGCCCCATTGGTAGACAAGGGTATTTGCTATGGGCAAACGGATCTTGATGTAACAGATAGTTTCGAGGCAGAACTTGAACAAATCAGACCGCATATTCCGGGTGATATTAAAAAAGTATATAGTAGCCCATTACAGAGATGCCTGAAACTGGCAACAGCGCTTTTCCCAAACCAACACATTTCTACGCATAATGACCTCATGGAATTAAATTGCGGAAACTGGGAGATGCAGGTTTGGAACGAGATACCTAAACCTGAAATACAACCCTGGCTGAATGATTTTATTCGGGTAATAGTACCGGGAGGAGAAAGTTACCTTCAACTTCATGATCGGGTGATCAGGCAGTTTCAAAATATTTGCGAGAATAAGGAAACCGCTGTTATTGTAGCCCATGGTGGGGTATTAAGAAGTATTCTGTCATTTATTACCCAAACTCCTTTAAAAGAGTCCTTTGATACATTTACATTTCATTATGGCTGTGTTGTCAAATTACGTGTAGAGAATAACAGATTCAGTCATGAAATATTGCATAATATTTCTCTTCAGGGAAAAGAATGGCATAGGCCTACTGTTACTTAATACAGGCTTGTTAAGAGGTTTCTGCTATATTCAATCCAGGATTTCCCGAATTCGTTTTGAAAAAAGTTAAGGAAGAGTAACTTTATTAAAAATCAGGATATGGAATATCATTTTGATGAATTACTTACCGTAACATTTACTTTGTTTGCGGTAATAGATATTGTGGGATCCGTTCCTCTACTGATTTCTTTAAAAGATAAGATGGGTGGAATCCGGTCCTTGCAGGCAACCCTTGTATCAGGTGCATTGATGATCCTTTTCCTATACGCAGGTAAACCATTTTTGAAAATACTGGGATTGGATATACATTCTTTTGCAGTTGGGGGCTCTGTGGTTATCTTTTTATTAGGACTGGAGATGGTATTGGGACATGAAATATTTAAAGGTGATAAAGATGCCCAATCTGGAACAGTAGTGCCTATCGCTTTTCCTATTATTGCCGGTAGTGGTACCCTTACCACCATTATGTCGCTGAAAGCAAATTTTGAAGAAACCTATATTCTGACAGGTATCCTTGTAAACCTGGTTGTGGTGTATATTGTTTTAAAATCGCTGAAGCTGGTTGAAAGAATATTGGGGCCGGCTGGATTATTGGCAGTAAGGAAATTCTTTGGAGTAATACTGCTTGCGATCGCTGTCAAATTATTCAGTAGTAATATCGGAAAGTTTGGCAAATAAGTGTTTGCGAATTAACGATGCGCAAAACCTGACATTCTTTTCCTCAGGAAAAAAGGAATATAATGAAATCGGATCTCATATATAAAGTTGTAACAAAAGTAAGCCACTTCTCAAAATGGATTCGCGTTCATTTAGAATTCGTATTCTGGGTATCTTCTCTTCTACTTTTATTCTTTTTGCCGGAAGGCAATTCGGGTCCTTCATTATGTGTTTTCAGGTATCTGGGGTTTACCTTTTGTCCCGGTTGCGGTATTGGTCATTCTATTCATGATGCCCTGCATTTTCGTTTCACCGACTCCTTTCATCATCATCCACTGGGAATTATTGCTGTATTCATTATATTTAACAGGATTATACAATTGCGAAAACCTATAAAGCAAATAAATGAAGCCTAATCTTATTAACCTGATTCCCGCCCTGGAAGGAGAAGAACTGATCTATCTGCAAAGCATTACGAAAGATTTATCGGATGATCAATTAATGACTTTTATCTCTGTTTATAATGGTAAACGCAGAAAGACCGACCAGATTTTATTGGGTTGCGTATTGGGGTTTGTAGGCGTAGCCGGGGTGCAACGTTTTCTGGTGGGAGAACCACTGATGGGTCTTTTATTCTTTTTTACAGGAGGCTTCTGTTTTATTGGTACCATACTCGATACCGTTAATCATAAACGACTCGCCTTCGAATTTAACCAAAAAATGGCGAGAGAGTCGATGGCGATGATGTATGCTTATCAATAGAATAGTTTTCTGCTTTGAAAGAATATATTTCAGTAGCAATGATATAAACGATTACCAGCAAAGCTGGTGTTACCGTTAAATAGTAGGGAATTGTAAAATGGATACTGTAAAAAGTATTTTTGCTAAGAGTTAGCCGGTTCTTTTTTAAATGATTGCTTCAGGAGATGAAAAAAGTATAATAATTTTTTCAGAGTTGGGTAGGAACCAATACTTAGATCTGCTTTATATGCGCAGTTATTTCGTTTACACCAGTTATCCCATTTACGCTTTAGGTATATAAAATCAAAATATCCATTACCCCTACTGGTCGCGCGGTTCTCATCCGCAATAAAATGCGTTATGCAAATATTTTCATTTACAACAGTTGTAAATTCGGTCTGAAACTCCAAGGCCAGAGCATTATCAAGACCTGAGCCAAACCAATCCAGTTTTTCATCAAAGTAACCGATCATTTTCATAACATCTCTACGTATAAAACTGACATCGGCCAGGTAAAGATCTTTCCATTCTTCGCCCGGCTGCATGAAACGAAAATCTTCCACGGTGAGTTTCATGTAAAATTCGGATACCGGTTTTACTACTGATATTTAAAGCGGCTTCAATGACTTTACAATTATCATCAAATGAATAATAATCTTTTCCCGTATGTGAGTTAATAAATTTAGGTTGATAGGCTGCCAATTCCAGTAACTCTTTTTCCATTCTACTGATATAGCTGTCGACAGTTTCGTTAACTGGCGCAGATAATTGTAGGGCGATAAATATAAAATCTGGTTTACGCAAGACAATATTTTCCAGTTTAGCAATAAACTGTTCAGTAAAAACTGATTGAGTAGGCAGGTAAATTTCTACCCCATCATATCCACCAGCTAAAACCTTATCAACAAAAGTATTTGCGTCATCCTTTTCGCAACCCCAATAAGTGCAGCTATATTTTATATTCATGCTTTTAGTTTTACGATAAAACCGGGTTTAATGGTGTATCAATTTCTTTTCCGATCTCAGCTCCAGGACACCATGTTTCCCAGTCATTAACCTGGTTTTTATTTTCAGGCTTTTTGAGTTTCATCATTTTATCCATATAAATAATGGTCATTACTTTTCTCATCTGATCGGTTGTGTTCGCGCCTGCACGATGAAAGACCCAACCTGAATGAAAACTGATTTCTCCGGCATCAAAAGGTTCGATTACATGTTTAAAATCAGTTACCCTTAATTTTTCCTGAATCAGGTGTTCGCTTTCGTCGCTTATCTCAAATTCTCTTCCAAATAGAATCTGGTGGCTCGCAGCACTAAATTCCAATGGTCCCGCTTGCAGGGGTATAGCCTGTAAGGGTATCCAGGCAGTAATGGTTTTATCTGTTTCTAGAGGCCAGTAATATTGATCGGCATGCCAGGGAGTGATACCTCCACCCGCTTCTTTAAACAAAGCCTGATCATGATATAATCTGACGCCATCAACTTGCATTAATTCTGCTGCAATTTTGGCTAACCGCTTGCTAAAAACTAATGCTTTAACCACTTCATCATTACGCCAAAGATTAAACAGTTGTAGAAAAGCTTTGCCATAGGTATTTCTATTTTCTAAACTTTCTGTGACCTGATTCATTTGCTCAACGCGCTTAGTAATGGCATCATTAAAAAACCGAAGTGTTTCTTCATTCAAAACCTGCTTTAATTTGATAAACCGATTCATCTGGTAAAAATCAATCTGGTCCTTAGATAACCTAAAGCTTTCATTTAGCGCTATTTCTATAGAAGTAGGAATTAACAAGTTCAACTATTTGATTACAAATCTATTCGAACAGTATTGTATAAACTAGCATTTATTTTCCATTTTCTAGCACTATATTGTCTATTTTTAAAATAATTAGCACTTATCCTATACATATAGTATGAAAGCGAGTTTAGAAATCATCCACAAAAGAGAAGATGGCGAAACTTTTTTATGGTACCAGGTGAAAGTTAGTGAGGCAAAATTCTTTTGGCATTACCATCCTGAATATGAGTTAACCTATATTATGAAAGGTGATGGGAAAAGACTGGTTGGAGATAGCTATGAAAGTTTTCGAGAAGGTGATCTTGTATTATTAGGCCCGTTATTACCGCATACCTGGATAACAGAAAGATCCAAAATAAGGAATTGTACCGCTATAGTCATTCAATTTTCAGCTGGTTTTATAGAACCGCTATTGCATTACCCTGAAATGTTACCCATAAAAAAAATGCTATCCAAATCAAACTCAGGGTTACATTTTATAAAACCTCCTCAGGAAACAGTACACTTATTAAAACAAAAAACACTATCCCATTCAA
>CAIYKV010000213.1 GCA_903926855.1 uncultured Bacteroidota bacterium
CAGTTATTTTGGTATCTCGCTTCCCCTGGGAGAGAGTTATGGAGGCCCATTGTTTTTTGAACATTATTCATTCCTGGGAATCAACCCGAATGGGTTAACAGATGGGTATGCTAATTACCAGACACAAACCACAGCTCATTCATTAATCAATTTTAATTATTGTGTGAATAATCCCAAATATTATTTTGGATACAGTAGCACTTGTTGGGGGCTAACTGCCAGCGATATTTCAGGAGGATACACGGCCAGTTCTCCAACCAATGATGGTGGTAATATTGCCCCTACAGCTGCCATTTCTTCTTTGCCTTATACACCCATTCAATCCATGAACGCCATTAAATATTTTTATTACACGATAGGAGACAAGATATGGAAGGATTATGGATTTGTGGATGCTTTTAATTTAACTAGCCTTTGGTACGCTGATTCTTATCTGGCCATAGATCAGGGCCCCATTATCGTAATGATAGAAAATTACAGGACTGGCTTGCTCTGGAATCTTTTTACTTCCTGTCCGGAAGTGAAAGCTGGTATGAAGAATTTGGGATTTTCTGCACCTTATTTATAGAATGGAAAATAGTATGAAAATGGACTTTGGCAAAGAAAAATTTTATTTCGTTACAATTTTTATCACGACACTTTTATTAAATGATAATTGTTCGAAAGGTAGCGGTGGGGGTAATAATTCACCTTCTACCACACCGATAAGTATTCCAGCCTCAATCGATTCATGGCTTACTTATGGTGATCAATCTCAATTATTACAAAAGCAGGCAACACAACTCAGTTTTAATAATTCTCCCAATACGAATGTGTTTATTGATGTTGACTCAACCGTGACCTATCAATCCATTGATGGGTTTGGGTATACTTTAACGGGAGGTAGTGCTGCGGTAATTAATCAACTGAATCCTACCGATAAGGTAAGCTTATTACAGGAATTATTTGGAACGGGTACGAATGCTATTTCTTTAAGTTATTTACGAATTAGTATTGGATCGTCTGATTTGAACGCAACTACGTTTAGTTATGATGATTTGGCCAATGGGCAAAGCGATACTTTGCTAACTAGTTTCAGTTTGACGAATGATAAAACGGATCTTATTCCATTATTGCAACAAATACTTCAAATTAACCCATCCATAAAAATCCTGGCAACCCCCTGGTCCGCGCCGGTTTGGATGAAGGATAATAATAGTACTGTTGGCGGAAGTTTGCAAACACAATATTATAAAGTATATGCCCAATACTTTATCAAATATATCCAGCAAATGAAAGCCCTGGGTATCACAATTGATGCTGTAACACTTCAAAATGAGCCATTAAACCCTAGTAATAATCCCAGTATGCTGATGACGGCCCAACAGCAAACGGATTTTATCAAAAATTATGTTGGACCAGCTTTTCAGGCGGCAAATATTAAAACCAAGATCATCACTTATGATCATAATTGTGATCAACCCAATTACCCTATAACGGTTTTGAATGATGCGATTGCAGCTTCATTTGTTGACGGATCAGCTTTTCATTTATATGCTGGAGATATTAATGCATTGTCTACGGTACATACTTCTTTCCCGACAAAGCAATTATATTTTACTGAGCAATACACCGCATCAACGGGTGATTTCGGTGGCGATTTGAAATGGCATTTAAAAAATGTGATCATCGGATCCATGCGAAACTGGAGTCGGAATGCTTTGGAATGGAATC
Organism: uncultured Bacteroidota bacterium; assembly: GCA_903926855.1. Classification (GTDB taxonomy): domain Bacteria; phylum Bacteroidota; class Bacteroidia; order Chitinophagales; family Chitinophagaceae; genus Sediminibacterium. Next base: position 1,714 of record CAIYKV010000213.1, read on the forward strand.
TGGCCAGTGATGTAACATATAGTCCTCATACAATTGGTGGATGCACTACCTGCAAAGGCGCACTTGTGATCAGTTCAGGTGTTAGCAGAAATGTAGGCTATTATATTATAGCCCATGCTTCTAAATTCGTTCCTGCCGGATCGGTAAGAATTTATAGTAATCTCTCAGGCAATATTCAGAATGTAGCATTTTTAACGCCTACAGGGCAAAAAGTATTGATTGTGGAAAATGATGGTAATACGCCAGTATCTTTTAATATCCGTTATAAAACTACTTGGGCACCTGCCAGTTTACCAGCAGGTGCGGTAGCAACCTATGTTTGGTAATCCATTGAGAAAAGAAAACAGTTTTATGAAATATAAGGTAATTACTATTTTTTTCTTGTTATCGTGTTTGATTGGGCAGACACAACAAAAAACATATTGTAACCCTATTAACCTGGATTATGGCTATACACCCATCCCTAATTTTAGTGAATGGGGGAAACATCGGGCTACAGCAGATCCGGTAATTGTTAATTATAAAAATGAGTTTTATTTGTTCTCAACCAATCAATGGGGTTACTGGTGGAGCAAGGATATGGCAAACTGGAAATTTATTTCCAGAAAATTTCTGCGGCCCTGGAACCAGGTATACGATGAACTATGCGCTCCGGCAGTAGGTATCATTGGGGATACCATGATTGTTTTTGGATCTACTTACAGTAAAAATTTTACGGTTTGGATGAGTACCAATCCTAAGGCGAATGAGTGGAAGCCATTGGTAGATTCTTTTGAAATTGGAGGATGGGACCCCGCATTTTTTACAGATGATGATGGAAAATTGTACATGTATAATGGCAGCAGTAATCGGTTTCCATTATATAGTATTGAATTAAAAAGAAAAACATTACAACCAATTGGCACCAGGCTGGAGACCTATCTGCTGGAACCTGACAGATATGGCTGGCAAAGATTTGGTGAGCATATGGACAATACTTTTTTGGATCCCTTTATGGAAGGATCATGGATGACCAAGCACAATGGTAAATATTATCTCCAATATGGTGCTCCGGGAACAGAAATGAGCGGGTATGCTGATGGTGTGGTGGTAGGTGATAAACCCATCGGCAATGGATTTACTCCCCAATCAGATCCTTTATCATTTAAACCCGGTGGGTTTATACGAGGAGCGGGACATGGGGCAACGTTTACGGATAACCAACAAAAATACTGGCATGTAAGCTCGATGGTAATAGCTGTTAAAAACAATTTTGAAAGAAGACTTGGTATCTGGCCAGCAGGGTTTGATAAAGACGATATCATGTTTTGCAATACTGCATTTGGGGATTACCCGCATTATCTTCCCAATACCCAACAGTCTGGGGAGTTCACCGGCTGGATGTTATTAAACTATAATAAGCCAGTATTGGTTTCATCTACGCTGGGTTCTTTTTCTGCAAACAATGCGGTTGATGAAAGTATCAAAACCTATTGGAGTGCTGCAACCGGTGATAAGGGTGAGTGGATTGAATCGGATCTGGGTGCTCTTTCAACAGTAAATGCTATTCAAATCAACTATGCCGACCAGG
>CAIYKV010000214.1 GCA_903926855.1 uncultured Bacteroidota bacterium
ATCCCAATATTTTAAAAAAAATTGTCGGAGATAAAATTTGAGATAAATAATCTACGGGATAAGTATATAAATTAAAAGAACTTTTTTGGGACCCAATTGTAAAAAAATCATTTACATGCAAACTATACTTATTTAAATTAAGATCATTTATCCATTTACTCTTTTGAAGTGCTCCAGCAACTTCCATAAAATTTTGATAATTTGTTGTGTCATCATAATTAAATATGGAATTCAAAGAGCTCAAAGTGGAGCTGCTTCTTGATTTAATTTCTTTAAAAACATAAAATTTTCGCGTTATTAAAAAGCTATCCAAAATATTTTTATAGTTAAATTCATTAATTAAGCAGGTAGAACTTGGATATTCATCCATTAGAATCCATACAATTGCGATATGCTTTTTGGCTAATGCTGTGTACTTATTGTCTTTATTCTGACTCGATTTAATTGTACTATTAATAATTCCAGACCCAATTGAGATGATACAGGATATGATAAGAAAACCATTCAAAATAATTGCTCTTTTTTTAAAATTTCTACCTGCCAGCCAGCGATTTTCAATTGATGACAGGGCAAAAAATATTATTACTATTATAACCAGGCAGTAACGATTTCGTATCCATATAAAAGGGAAAGTGCCTGATATTGTATTAATTAAGAAGGTAGAATTATATAAAAGAATTAAAACTAAAAGCAGAGATAAATTACAATTTTTATACCCGAAAACGATTTTACTGATTTTGGAGATACTAAAACACAAGATGATATGAGCTGTTACCAAGCTCAAAAAAATAAATATATTAAAAAAAGGCAGGTAAATAGATGTCCGATATATAATAAAAAAAAGCCCAAATAAATATGGGTAAATGGGTTTATTAAGCACCTGCATTATTTTTTTCTCCATAAATACAAAGTCCTGTTTACAGAAGCTATTATTCTTATATCCTCTAACTCAAAATATTCTTCAAACTGCTTAACAAATTCAGCTTCTGAATAGTTTTGAAAGATATCATATCTTGAAGCGAGCATTTCCTGGATCTTAGGATCAGTTTTGGGTATAAACTCTATAATAGCATATCGCTGTACAATTGAACTTATAAATGATGCGAATAATCCAATTGGTAGGTTAGAACCAATACATAAATGATGAATCAATGCCAATGCTAAAACTGTATCAGCATGTATTCGTTTAACTAATGGCATCCGTTCCATATTATCCCATCCTACTCCAGGAGAAAGCTGCATAATATCTGCTACTATTGGGGTGATTTTTTGTATACTCTTATTTTTATTTGCACAATAAAACTTATTTACACAATCCGAATCTGATTCAACTGAAATCACACTTTCTGAATACTGGGCTGCAATTATTGAAAAATTTCCAGTATTGGCCCCAAAATCTACCAATTGGCTGGGTTTAATATACCTTATCCAATATTCAACTATTTCCTCTTTTTCCGTAAGGTAGCTTTGGCTTATAATCTTAGTTGTATAATAATCATTCCAATTCTTGACTCTATCAGATAATGGATTCCACTCAACAATCGCTTGCCGAATAAACTCCATCAGTGCCAAAATTTTACTTTTATTCATCCCAGATGTGCCTTTCTTTCCACTTATTTGATGGCTACTATACTTTGCATGTAAATGGATATGTATTAATACAATAGGTTTAAAATAGGTTTTCCAGCTTAACTGCTTGCTTATAAAAGTTAAGGGAAATCCATTGATAGAGCTTGCAAATTCACTAGACCAGAGAGCCCCATTATATTTCATCAAAACCAATGGCCCAAGCAGTGATTCGCAAAATTGCCGATACGCAAGCCATGGTTTTCCTTCTTTATAAAAACTAAAGGAAAGGGTATCTATGAAAACTGGCTTTCCCTTATGAAAAGTAAAATTAAAAGGAGTTGCGTCTTTTAGTATTAGGCCATACGAAAGTGATATCCGATTAATTTCCAGAAAAGCAAGCAAGACATCTTTCCACTGATCAAAACACCATTCATATGGGTAACTTATAAAATGAATTTGTTCTGGTAATATTGTTTTATAAGTATCTGGCTCGACCTGCTCAGGCAAAACATATTCTCTATGTGATATTAATAATTTTTTTGAAACAAGTTCTTCATACAATCCACTTGACATTAAAAAATCATACTCTTTCTGATAATTATACTTGATGATCCGGTAAAATAGCCCGTCATATTTAAAAACAAATCCGCCGGGGTCCCGATATGAAGAAGGGATAGCGTTAATCATAATTATTTTTTTATTCTTCCTGTTTGTCTAGTTCCTTATGATTGAAAAATGAAACTATATAGGCTTTGATACGTTTGAAAAAAAACAGAATTGTCAAAAAGGAAGATAGTATTGCCTGAAAAAGAAGACTTCCGGAACCTGGGTCTATGTAGCATAAATGATTCAAATAATTCATGGCAATAACTTTAGTAGAAATTTTATAATTAAAACTATAGCTGATAGATACTAATCGCAATCGAGATGCAGCCTTAAAGCTACAATAATTATAAGATTATCTAATTAGTCTTATTTACATTTAGAATTTTACTATCATAGGACTAATTCAGTAATTAAAGGTTTAAAATATTAACTTGATTATTTTAAAAAAATATTTCGGCAACAAAGCGAGTTCTCAAATACAATTTGACAGAATAACGTTTAAACACAGTTTACAATAATTTTTTTGTCTTGAAGCTATTTTATTAGTACAAAATTGCCTGTATTTGATTAATCTATGATATCCAACACATTATCCTAGTCTTGTCTGATGGATCACTTAATAAAAAAATAAATCTCTATTCCTGAAGATTTTACATTTGCAGCCATATGGGCCAAAAAAAACTTATCCGTTTCGAAGCGATCCGCCATTTTGCCAATGTGCTGGAATACCCGCAGAATATGCAGGGTAATTGGGCTGGTTTTTTCACAAATACGGGGCCCATTACTTTAGAACTGGCCTGCGGTAAGGGGGAATATGCTGTTGGGCTGGGAAGGCTTTACCCAAACAGAAATTTTATTGGGATGGATCTTAAAGGGAATCGGATCTGGCGTGGGGCCAAGACGGCCCTGGATGAAGGGTTAACCAATGTGGCTTTTATTCGTTCGCATATTGATAAGATCCGGGATTATTTTAGCGAAGGAGAAATAGCAGAAATATGGATCACGTTCCCAGATCCGCAATTAAGGGGTTCGAGGGCTAAAAAAAGACTCACTCACCCTAAATTCTTACGGCTTTACCAGCCGCTTTTAGCAACCGGTGGCAAATTGCACCTGAAAACGGATAGTCCAGATTTATACAGGTTTACCCTGGCTGTTATCAACTTATTCGGTTTTACTTTGTTAGATAACTCAGACAATGTATATGCGGAAGCCGTTACGAAACCAGAATTGCAGATCAAAACCCATTATGAAAGCCTGGATATTGCGCAAAGTAACCGTGTACATTATCTGAGTTTTTTACTGGACAAGCCCATACCTATAGAAAAGGACGAAATTCTAAAACAATTACTCAGTGAGCCAGAAAATGATTGAAGGTGTTGATTTTTATTTTGAGCATGGATATACTGTTTTCACAGAAAAATACCATCTTGAAAAAGGCCATTGCTGTGGAAATGGTTGCCGCCACTGCCCTTTTCAATACGAATCAGTGCCTGAACCCCATCGCAGTTTATTATTGCAGCAATTCAAAAAAATAACCTCGGCAAATAGCAAAACTTCTGAAAGGAATTCTGCGCTGTAATCAGCCCTGAACACGTAAATTGTAGCCATAAACATCGTGTATTGGCAAACAAAAAATCTTCTGGCAAATTAAAAACAATACTGCCAAGTGGCATTAAAGACAGTTCCTTCTTTGAGCAGGTCTATGATGTGGCCC
>CAIYKV010000215.1 GCA_903926855.1 uncultured Bacteroidota bacterium
AAAAAGAAAAATGCCAGTGATGCAGAACTGGCCCAGGCAAAACAGATGATCGGCGAATTGAATGGAAAAGTGGATGGCCTGTTTGCAGAAATCGAACAATTAAAAGGTGAGAACAAACAGCTAACGGCAGATAAACAACAACTGACCACTGAAAAAACGCAGCTGAGTACTGATAAGCAAAACCTGGAACAGAACCTAAATACTACTAAAACGGAAAAGAAACAGTTAGAAGATAAAGTGGATGTGGCTTCTACCCTCCATGCTTCTAATATTGGTATTACCGCTTTGAAAGTAAAAAGCAGCGGTTCTGAAAAAGAAACCAGTACGGCAAAAAGAGCTGATCTGATCCGTATCTCATTCAACCTGGATGAGAACAGGGTTACGCCTACCGGAACCAAGGATATTTATGTAGTAGTGACTTCACCTGATGGAAAAATCATCAGTGATGGCAATGCTAATTTTATGACCCGGGAAGATGGCAGCAAAGCATTTACCAGTAAAGTAAGCGTGAACTATGAACAAGGTAAAATCATCCCTGTCAGTTTCGATTGGAAACAGAATGACCGCTTTAAAGAAGGCAGCTATAAGATTGAAATCTATAATAACGGATTTAAAATCGGTCAGGGTGTAAAAACCTTGAAAAAAGGCGGATTATTTAGTTAACATTTTTGCATATGCATCAGCAAAAGGTCTCCTAAATGGGGACTTTTTTTTGTGTTGAAGGGTCCATCAAATGAACAATTGTACTTCTTTGTTATCCCTGAATTGTTCTATTTTAGTTGTATGATACCCCATTGGCTTAACTGGAAAATGATCTTATTGGTAATAGCCCTGTTTTTAGTGAGCGGAACCATTTTTTATTCTCAATATGTTTCCGGGAAAATTGCCAGGGAAGAAAGAAAGAATGTAGAAGCCTGGGTTGAAGCGCAGCGAACCATACTCAATTCATCAGACAGCGCAAGTATTAACCTGGCCACTAAAATTTCCACCGAAAATACCCAGATCCCAATCATTGAAACAAATGAAAAGGATAGTATCACCGGTAACTATGTAAATCTTGACAGTAGTCTTGTGCACAACCAAAAAGACTACCTGAACAGGAAATTGCAGGAAATGAAAAATTACCAGGCAAAGCCTATTGTATTATTAATCCGTGAACATCCTTATACAGCAAACAAATATTATTATGGCGAAAGCAAATTATTGAAAGAAACCAGGCTTTATCCCATTGTACAATTGTGTATTGTGGCCTTATTTATTACGATTACGATCATGGCTTTGCAAACTACTTACCGTAGCGAACAGAACCAGCTATGGGCTTCTATGGCCAAGGAAACCGCTCACCAATTGGGCACGCCGGTATCCAGTTTACAGGGTTGGCTGGAAATTTTAAAAGAACAGCCCGTAAATACACCCATCCTGCCAGAAATAGCGAAGGATATTAATCGTTTATTATTGATCACAGATAGGTTTGGGAAAATAGGCAGTCAACCCAAATTAGAATGGCGCATTCCTTCAGAACAAATTCAGCAGGTGCTCGACTATATGAAAAAAAGAACAGGGGGAGATGTAGAGATTCTGTTTGAAGATGCATTTATTAAAAATATACACACTTTACTCTCTCCTCCTTTATTTGACTGGGTATTTGAAAACCTGATTAAGAATGCTCTCGATGCAATTGAGGGAAATGGGATCATTCGGATTACTGCAGTAGCGAATGAAAATAATTTGTTGATAGATGTAACCGATACCGGTAAGGGCATTGCAAAAAATCATCTGGATGATGTTTTCAGACCAGGATATACTACGAAAAAAAGGGGATGGGGATTAGGACTTACGCTCAGTAAAAGGGTCATTGAGCAGTATCACAAAGGAAAGCTCTTTGTAAAATGGAGTGAGCAGGGAAAAGGAACTACTTTCCGGATTATTCTGCCTCTTCGGCAAAACCCGGACTTAATGTAGCCTGCATACCAAAACAATTTAACGCTGCATACCATTGATGAATCGACTGGGTAGTAGCTGTTTCAACATACAGGTTGGCTTCACTGCAAAGATTCAGGAACTCTGTTTCCACTGTAGTCATTTCATGGTTACTGGCAGACTGTCCCAATTGACGGATACAACTATGCATTCTTGATAATTTCTCATCCGAGAGATGATCGAATGCGTGTTGCTGCATCAATTGCCCGGCAGCATTCACCAGCATTTGGTAAGATGTTGTTTTCATAACGATTGGTTTTACATGAGCAATTACGTTATAAGACAACAAAAAGCTTGCAAATGTTGATTAGGAAATTGTTAATGGATTTTTTTGGTGGATAAACTGGGGAAAAATGCTGTAATAAGTTATAAGTTGTAAGTAATAAGTAGTAAGTATTGGTTTGCCTGACTTATTACTTACAACTTACAACTTATCAGCTCTGCCGTTTTACGGAGCCGCCGCTGTTTACATTGATATCTCTGATCATGCCATCACCTTTGAAGCGGATAAAGCCGCCGCTATTGGCTTTGGCGGAAATTTCTTTGGATACGGAGATTTGGATACCTGCACCACTGCTGGTTTCGGCATAGCAGTTGGCTGCATTTAATGAGTATCCGCGGAACTGGGCACCACTGCTTCCATCAATTTTTAAATCCTCAACGGAACCTGTTAATGTGATATTGGCGCCACTATTTAGTTTTGCAGTTAATTTTTCAAATTTCAAATCAGTACCAGTAACTGAGCCTCCACTGGTAGCTTTAACAGCATCCAGTGTTGTATAAGACACATATACTTTTACTTTCCAATTCTTCCATTGATTCCAGAATTTCCAATCACCGGCACGGGATACCTTCAGCACCCCATTCTCTACAACTGTTTTTATCTCATATAAATAATCCTTATTCCCCACTCCTACCGCAAGCTCTTCCTTATCGCCTTTACTGATAATCACTTCAATACCGGAAGAAGTTTCAATAGCATGAAAATCATGCACAGGGCGCTTTTCAACATTATCATCATACACAACTTTCTGGGCCATGGCAGAACCCATGCATATAAGCATCGCAAATAATATAGTAATTTTTTTCATACTTTTTTTTCTATGAAACGGTCAATCCCCCTTCATGTTACAGTTTTTAAAAAATTATCTTAAAACGATTGCCCCCAGGGCTGGTAAATGCAGTTTTAATTTATAACATTTGGAAGGTTTATCTACAAGTTCAGCTTCTATAGAAGGATTGTACACATCCCCGCTGCCCCAAAACTCTTTGCTATCACTATTAAAAATTTCCTTCCAATTTCCCTTTCCATGTACATATACTTCCCAATTCTGACGTACTACCGGTGTTACATTTAATATCACCAGGATATCATCTTTGGGTTTCTTTCCCTTTCTTGCATAAACCAATACGGATTCGCTTCGATGGTTCAGGTCAACCCATTCAAATCCGCCGGGTTCAAATTGCTTTTCATACAAAGCAGGCTCGGTTCTATACAATTCATTCAATTTTCGAACACAGTGTTGCATACCGGCATGTCCAGGGAATTGCAACAATTCCCATTGCAATTCGCTTTTATAATTCCATTCATCCGTGGCACCAAATTCATTACCCATAAATAACAATTTGGACCCCGGGTGAGTAAACATATACGTGTAGAGCACCCGCAGATTGGCAAATTTCTGCCATTCATCTCCGGGCATCTTGTATAACATGGGACTTTTTCCATGAACAACTTCATCATGACTCAGGGGCAGCATAAACTGTTCATCATAAAAATACATCATGCTGAAGGAGAACTTATCCTGGTGAAACTGACGGAACAAAGGATCCATCTTAAAATAATCCAGGGTATCATGCATCCAACCCATCATCCATTTCATTCCAAAACCAAGCCCATCCTCAAATGTTGGCTTGCTGATCTTGGGCCAATCGGTGGCTTCTTCAGCAATGGTTTGAATATCCGGGAAATCGCGGTATAATGTTTCATTCAGGTCTTTGATAAAAGCGATAGCTTCCAGGTTTCCATTACCTCCGTATTCATTGGGTTCCCATTGACTGGCCGTGCGGCTATAATCTAATCGTAACATGGAACTTACTGCATCCACACGTATCCCATCTGCATGAAATTGATCGCACCAAAAGCGCGCACTGCTTATCAAAAATGATTTTACTTCTCCGCGTTTATAATTAAAAATATAGGAGTTCCAATCGGGATGGTATCCTTTACGCATATCTGCATATTCGTAGGTATGCGTTCCATCAAACATAAATAAACCATGTGCATCATAGGGAAAATGAGAAGGAACCCAGTCAAGAATCACCCCAATACCCGCCTGGTGAAAAGCATCAACCATTGCAGCAAAATCCTGCGGCTCACCAAAACGGGAAGTCGGCGCAAAAAAGCCTGTTCCCTGGTAGCCCCAACTTCCATCAAAAGGATGTTCCATTACCGGCATGAATTCTACATGGGTAAATCCCATATCCTTTACATAAGGAACCAGCCGCTCAGTTATCTGCGCATAGCTATTATATATTTCTTCATTATTCTTCTCCGGGCGCATCCAACTGGCAAGGTGCACTTCGTAAACAGAAAATGGTGCTGCCAGGTTATTCGCTTTCTTTCTTTCCTTCATCCAAACCTGGTCATTCCACCCATAATCTGTTTGCCAGGTAATAGAAGCCGTATACGGACGCTTTTCCCAAAAATGCGCAAATGGATCTCCCTTATCAAGTTTCACCCCATTAAAACCATGGATATGGTATTTATACGCTTCGCCTGATGAAAGATTGGGAATAAACCCTTCCCAAATACCTGAATTATCCAGTCTTACTTTTAAAGGATGTGATGATTTGTTCCAATCATTAAAATAGCCCACCACCGCAACAAATGTTGCATTGGGTGCCCATACAGAAAAATAAGTTCCCGGGGTATTTAATACCTCAATTTGTTTATTCCCAAAATGATCATATAATCTGTAATGGGTTCCCTTTTGAAAATTCCGGATGTCTTCATCACTAAAAAGAGAATAGTTCCATACAGCTTGTTGCGTATCCACAAAATGGAGTTCCTCATATTTTTTAACAGCTGGTTTTCCAACTTTCTCCAGTTTCTCTTCTCTTTTTTCTGTTTTCAATGGCATAACTGCATGGTTTTCAAATGGCAAATTTATTTAACATGAATTTACAACTAAATATTTAGTTAAATAAATTCATTTATGGATTATTGTACTCAATTGCATCTAACCCGACAAACTGCTTAGCTTTCATGAAAAACCGAACCCTATTCCTTTTTCTCCTGTCTATTTTTGCCATTTCGGCTGCTTATTCACAACAAAACACTCTTAAAGGTAACATAACCGATACGCTGAACAAACAAAATCTTACAAATGCCGTCGTATCTTTTTTAAGGGCAAAAGATTCTGTTTTAATCAAATTTGTAAGAACTGATCAAAAAGGGCATTTTGAAATAAAAGGGCTCCCCACCGGAAAATATGTATTGTTAAGTTCTTTTCCGAACTACGCAGATTATACAGATATGATTACTGTATCTGATACTTCCCAGCTTGATCTTGGAAATATCCCCATGATTACCAAAGCGCATTTACTGGAAGAAGTGGTAGTAAAGCAAAGCATTGGTGCTATTAAGTTAAAAGGAGATACCACAGAATACAGGGCCGATAGTTTTCATGTACAACCGAATGCAACAGTAGAAGAGTTATTGAAGAAGTTACCGGGCATCCAGGTTGATAAAAACGGGCAGATTACGGCACAGGGACAAAAAGTGCAGAAAGTATTGGTAGATGGAGAAGAATTTTTTGGAGATGATCCCACCCTGGTAACACAGAATATACGGGCAGATATGGTAGATAAAGTGCAGGTTTTTGATAAAAAAAGTGACCAGGCAACTTTTACCGGAATTGATGATGGCGAAAAAACAAAAACAGTAAACCTGAAACTGAAAGACGATAAAAAGAATGGCTATTTCGGAAAAATTGATGCAGGAGCCGGGACTAATCAGTTTTATAATGACCAGTTGATGTTTAATAAGTTTCGTAAAAAAGAGAAGCTCTCTTTTTATGATATTTTTTCCAATACCGGTAAAGTAGGACTCAACTGGCAGGACCAGCGCAGCTATGGCGATAATTCTACAAATATACAGTTTGATGATGGCGGCAATGGTGTCATCTCAATATCATCCGGCGATGATGGTCTGGAAAACTGGGGGGGAACTTATAACGGCCAGGGATACCCGAAAGTGCAAACAGGGGGCGCTATTATAATAACAAGTGGGCAGACGATAATCAATCCTTCAATGGAAATTATAAGATCCTGGATTTATCGGTAAATGGAACAAACAATACCAATACCCAAACCATTTTACCAGATACCCTTTATTATAATAACCAGACTCAAAAATTCAATAACCGTATCATCCGTAACAAAGCAAGTACGGTGTATGATATCACTTTCGACACAACCTCTTCCTTAAAAATTATGGCCGATGGAAGTTTTGACCATAAAATTACCAGCAACCAATATACTACTGAAGCATTGGCAAAAGATAGTTCGCTGGTAAACCAGGGTACCCGGAATATTACTTCAGTGGGGGATAACAACGCTATTAACAGCAGTTTACTCTGGCGGAAAAAATTAAAGAAAAAAGGAAGAACATTGTCACTCAATATAAAAGAGAACTATAATACCAATATTACCACAGGATATTTATATGCCAATAACAATTTTTATTCGGGTGGCAATGCAATTCCCATACAGAACCAGGTAACAGATCAGTATAAAACCACCAATAATAAAACACTGGCATTCGATTCTAAACTAACGTATACCGAGCCATTAAACAGTGCGGCTTCCCTGGTAATGAATTATGGAGTTACCCTGAACAATAGTTCCTCTAACCGAAATTCATTCAATAAATCGGCTGCCGGAAAATATGAGGTTTTGGATACTGTGTATAGTAATAATTACCAGTTTAATGTGCTTACCCAAAAGGCAGGCGCCAGTTATTCATTCATCAAGAAAAAATACTCTTTTAATCTCGGTACCAATATAGGCTATACCAATTTTACCCAAACTGATTTGAAAACATCCAATACTGCCAAGAGGGATTTTATCAATTGGTTCCCGACAGCGTATACTACCTATGCATTTACAAGTCAGAGAAGGTTATGGATTGGTTACAATGGGTCAACCATTCAACCCTCCTTGCAACAGATACAGCCTTTAAAAACAAATGATGACCCTTTGAATATTACCATCGGTAATGCATTGCTGAAACCTTCTTTTCGCAATAATTTCAATTTGAATTTTAATGATTTCAAAGCATTATCCAACAGAAGTATCTTTCTGGGTGTTTCTTACAGTTCCACCAATAATGCATTTGCTTCCAAGGATTTTATTGATACATTGGGGAGAAAAGTTTCACAGTCCATCAATGTTGATGGCAATAATTCGCTTAATGGTTATATAGATTATGGCTTTAAATTATTCAAAGCCAATGTAGGATTCAATGGCAACCTCAACAGTTCTCATTATGTAAGCGTAGTGAATAACCTGCAGAATATTACTACCAGCAATAGTTATTCCTTTGGAACTTTTGTAGGTAAATCTGTAGAAAAATTATACGACAATAGCATTTCTGCCAATGCAACGTATACAACCAGTACCTCCTCAATACAAAAGAACATTTCTACGCATTACTGGACCTATAATATCCGCCCGGATATGGATTTCTTTTTACCCTTAAAATTCCAAATTCATACAGATTGTGATTTTATTTTCAGGCAGAAAACCAGTGTATTCGACAATAACAATAATGTAATTCTCTGGAATGCATGGTTCGGCAAAAAGCTGCTGAAAGGAGATGTTATGGTGATAAAAATTTCTGCGAATGATATCCTGAATAAGAATATTGGATTTAACAGAACCGTAAACACAAACTATATCACCCAGAACACCTATTCCACAATCCAGCGGTATTTTATGCTTTCCGTTGTATGGAACTTTAATAAAGGACCAAAACCAGCCGGTCAACAAAACTGATAATCTGCCAATCGACTATTATGAAAAAGATACAACCTATTATACTTGCCTTTTTATTATTGCTGGCAGCGAATGCTTATTCGCAGCAGGCGCATTTTATTACGGAAGGAAAAATTGAGTTTGAGAAAAAATTAAACCTGCATGCACAATTCAGTGATGATAATTTTTGGGGCGAAGAAATGAAAAAAACGCTACCTCAATTTAAAGTTTCCTATTTCGATCTGCAATTCACCAATAATAAAACTTTATACAAACCCGGGAAAGAAAACCCGGATAATAACCGCTTATGGCAAGAACCCGCAGAAGACAATATTGTTTTCAGCGATCTCAATAATCATTCTTCTGTAAGTTTGAAAAATGTTTTCGAAAAATCATTCCTTATCCAGGATAGTACCCGCAATATCAAATGGAAGATCACTGACGAAAAAAGAACCATTGCCGGTTTTGAATGCAGAAGGGCCAATGCGGTTATTATGGATTCGATCTATATCGTTGCATTTTATACAGATGAGATCGCCACTAGCGGAGGACCTGAATCCTTTTCAGGTCTGCCGGGGATGATTCTGGGTGTAGCCATTCCACATGAGCATGTTACCTGGTTTGCCACCAAATTATACGGCATACCGGTTAAGGAAACCGATTTGAAAATCCCAACCAAAGGATCAAAAACTACCAATGCAGCCATGAAGGAGAATATGAAATCAAGTCTGAAAGACTGGGGGAAATATGCAGATATCTATATTAAAGCAGCACTATTATAAATTACGTTGCGATTTACCCTTATAAAAAAAGTGATGTGTATTGGTTTACACATCACTTTTTATTAACTGTTATCGGCCAGGCTCAGGTTTTACGAAAAGAGTATACACCAGGCTATGCTTTCATATAAATGTTCTATCAGATCTTTTCAACTTTCACTGCCGATGGGCCCTTTTTTCCATCTTCAATTTCAAACTGCACTTTGTCTTTTTCCTGGATAGTGATGCCGTTTAACCCGGTAACATGTACAAAAATGTCTTTATTGGTAGCGTCGTCTACAATAAAACCAAATCCTTTGGCGGCATTAAAAAACTTAACGGTTCCTGT
>CAIYKV010000216.1 GCA_903926855.1 uncultured Bacteroidota bacterium
GGATTGGTGAAAAGCTGAGTTTTACCATTTTACCATCAAAACTGAATTTACCCGTTAAAGTATCTTTTCCAAGCACATTCGCTGTTGAGGCATTTTTTACATCTACATTATAATTGATAGCACCAGTAGGTGTGTTAATGGTTAATGCATAAATGCCTTTGATATCAAACCAGCCGTCTTCTTTTACACCATATTTTTCTCCGCTAACCCAGTTATCCAATAAGGTTGTTTTTTCTGCGAATACCGGACCGGTAGTGATCAGGAAATTGGCAATTTTACCTGCTTCCAGACTTCCCACTTTATCATATACACCTAATAAAGTAGCAGGAACTTTGGTTAATGCTTCTAATGCCTTGGTTTCAGTTAGTCCCATATCAAACGACTTGCGCAGATTGGTAATAAACTGTTTAGGGTCTCTCAGGTCAGCCGTTGTTAAACAGAAAGGAATATTGGCTTTTTCAAAAGCACCGGGATTAGAAGGAGCCAGTTCCCAATGTTTCATATCTGCCAGGGAAACTGCCCTTGCATCATTCGGGTCTTCTACATCCATTGCCTGAGGGAAATTCAGGGAAAGGATATAGGTAGCTTTGGTGTCAGCGATTTCTTTGATACGCTGGTATTCGTTACCACCGCCTTTAATAATATATTGTACACCAAATTCTTTTCCAATCCTGTCTGCACGCAGATCATTCCATTTATCATCGGCTTCAAAAATCTGTGGTAAGGATTGGTTATCATTAAATGCCTGTAAAGAAAGGTTGGTTCCTTCTTTATCGGGTTTTGTTTTATACCATTTGGCATCCAGATAAGTTTGACGCAATAAAGCAATCGTTCCCATCATACTGCTGGGATAAGATTGTGTAGAGGTTCCTCTGCTGAATGAATAATGTGCAGAAGCCCTGTCTTTTACAATCACCTGGTTTTCGTTCATATTCGCCAGCGTAACCACGGTTCCGGTACCACGGGCAATTCCGTCTTTCACGTGTGTTAATACAGAACCAAAACCCAGGTCACGAAGCGTCTTTGCTTTGGCATCATCTACAGTAAATACTTTTAATGCTTCTGTTTCCGGTTTGATAGCCTGGTTCCAGCCATAAGCTCCTTTGGTATTAGAAGTGATTTGTGAAGGACCCCCAAAACCGCCGCCACCACCCCCACGTCCGCCGCCGCCGGCAGCTGTTGGCGCAGCAGGAATACCATAGTCGGTATAGATGTCTACAAAAGAAGGATAGATGAATTTGTCTTTACAGTCAACCACCACCGCATCTTTGGGTATGGCTACACCCGCACCCACAGCAACGATCTTACCGTCGCGTATTACCAAGGTTGCATTGGTGATCGTGGTTTGTGCGTCTTTTACAATCGTTGCATTGGTAAAAGCATAACAGCCTTCACGTTTGTCTGCAACACCGTTTACGGGAAAGGTTTCCTGGGCCTGTAGCAATGACGCAAACAGCAACCCTGAAAGCAGGAGCTTAATTTTTCTCATATTCATTTGTTGATTTTGGAAGAACTCTAAAACTACTGAAAACCAGTTATACTAAAAACCGTTCATCATATTTTCGGTAAAAGCGATTTCTGGTCGGTGAACCCCTTATTTTGGAAAAGCACCACTATCTACATCTTTGATAAAATTAATCAGCCCCGGGAAATAATGTGATTGATCATCCCACATATCGCAATGACTTCCATTCGGACAAGTCAGACTTCTTCCATGTTGCACTTGTGTAGACATCCATTTCATATACTCCGGGTCCATCGTATCATGAGCCCCACCAATGGTTAAAGTAGGTATGGTTAGTTTGGGAAGATCTTTGCTTCTGTCCCAATTGGCCAATCTTCCGCTAACGCCAAATTCAGAAGGTCCCTGCATCATAGTATAAATTTCTTCATTGATATGCGGGAAAGCTCGTTGCAATGCTTCGGGCCAGGGAACTACGCGACAAAGATGTTCATTATAAAAATTAGGGATCAGCAATTCCATATATTTTGGATTCTTGAAATCACCTTTCGCTTCAATGGCGCGGATGGTATCCAATACTTTTGGATTCATTTGTTTGGATAAAACATCCTGTGCATATTTTCCATAAGCCGGACAGCTTGCCATCATATTACTAATGATTAATCCTTTCAGATTATCCTGGTATTTTAAAGCATATTCCATAGCCAGTATGCCGCCCCAGCTATGACCGAGTAAATAGAAATTGTCTTTATTTAATCCGAGTGCTCTTCTCACCTGCTCTACTTCATCCACAAAATGTTCGGTGGTCCATAAGCTGCTGTCTTTGGGTTTGTCGCTGAAATAGGAACCCAGTTGATCGTATTCATAAAACTCAATTCCTTCCTGCGGAAAAAAACTTTCAAAAGATTCAAAGAATTCATGCGTGCCACCTGGGCCACCGTGTAATAGCAATACTTTTATTTTCGGGTTGCTGCCAAAACGTTTGGTCCATACATTGAACTTACCAACGGGTGTGGTAATCTGTATCATTTTCACACCACCGGTTTGTACACCCCAATCATTGATGCGATGATACTCAGCGAGTGTGGGGATGCTGGAATTATTTTGTTTGCAGGAGAATAGGAAAATGAATAAGGAGAGATACAGTAGCTTTTTCATGTTAGGGGTTTATATCAAGAAAGATACTGAAGAAATTTATTCGGAGTTTTTTTGTTTAAGCAACTTGCCGGCCTTTGTGCTTTGGTGTGAGAATTAATTTGAACACCAAGGCACAAAGGCACGGTTTTGTTTACAGTGGAGTTTTATCTTCCCATGAAAACCATGAGGATTTGTACATCGCTTGGGTTTACACCACTTATGCGGGAAGCCTGACCCAGGGTACCGGGTTTTATTTTTTTAAATTTCTGTAGGGCTTCGTTACTTAACGCAGAAACTTTATCGTAATCAAAGCTGGTAGGAATAATCATATTTTCCAGCTGACTCATTTTGTCAACGATCTCCTGTTCCTTCTCAATATATCTTTCATACTTGATCTGTATTTCTGCCTGCTCTAATGCATCTGTAGAAATATCGGTAAGCGCTTCTGCCAACCCTTGTGAATGTTGTATGATAGAAGGAAGATCAACATTCGGGCGAAGTATAATTTTTGCTAACTTTTGTTTTTCGGTAATTGCTGCAGAGTTGATATCCATGAAATATCCATTGATATCATCTGGCTCGATTGAAAAACTAGTCGCTATTTTTTTTACTTTCTCTACCTCTTCTTTCTTAAACAAAACTTTATCCATCCGATCCTGCGAAGCAAGTCCTAAACGATAACTGATTTCTGTTAAGCGGATATCGGCATTGTCCTGTCTTAACAGGGTTCTGAATTCAGCGCGACTGGTGAACATACGATACGGCTCATCCGTTCCTTTGCTGATCAGATCATCTATAAGTACACCAATATAGGCTTCACTTCTTTTTAAAATCAAAGGCTCTAAATGACGTGCTTTCTGGTGTGCATTGATACCGGCCATTAAGCCCTGACAGGCAGCTTCTTCATAACCCGTTGTTCCGTTGATTTGTCCGGCGAAGAATAAATTTTCTATGCCTTTTGTTTCTAAAGAATATTGTAATTGCGTTGGTGGAAAATAATCGTACTCGATCGCATAACCCGGACGAAACACCCGAACTTTCTCAAACCCCGGTATCATACGAAGAGCTTCGTGCTGTACTTCTTCAGGTAAAGAAGTCGAGAATCCATTCACATAAATTTCAACGGTATTCCATCCTTCCGGCTCCACAAATATCTGGTGGCGATCACGGTCGGCAAATCGATTGATCTTGTCTTCGATACTCGGGCAATACCTTGGGCCTACACCATCAATCCTACCCTGGAACATCGGACTTCTGTCAAACCCTGTTTTCAGAATATCATGCACCGTTTGGTTGGTATAACTAATATGACAACTGATCTGGTCTTCTGCTTTTATTTTTTTCACGTCAGAATAAGAGAATCCTACAATCGTATCATCTCCTTTCTGCTCTTCCATTTTTGTATAGTCCAGGCTACGGCCATCTACCCTTGGAGGCGTGCCTGTTTTCAGCCTGTCGCTTTCAAAACCAAAAGCCACCAATTGTTCGGTAATACCGGTGGCTGCTTTCTCGGCTACCCTTCCACCACCAAATTGTTTTTCACCGATATGAATGATCCCATTTAAAAAAGTACCACTGGTAACTACTACCGATTTGGCATGTACTTCATGACCCAGTCCGGTAACTACTCCGCATGCTTTATTTCCTTTGAGAATAATGGTCCTTACCATATCCTGGTAAAAATCCACATTCGGTGTTTTCTCCAGCATTTCGCGCCAGGTAGCGGCAAACAACATCCGGTCGTTTTGGGTGCGTGGGCTCCACATGGCAGGGCCTTTGCTTCTGTTCAGCATTCGGAATTGAATCGTACTCAAATCGCTCACAATACCACTATACCCACCCATAGCATCAATCTCTCTTACAATCTGTCCTTTGGCAATACCACCCATGGCCGGGTTACAGCTCATCTGGGCAATGGTTTGCATATTCATGGTAATCAGCAATACCTTACTACCCAGGTTAGCCGCCGCAGCCGCTGCCTCACAACCGGCATGTCCGGCCCCTACTACTATTACATCATATTCAGGAAACATAGTTTGCAAAGATAGTCCGCGGTTACTGTGAAGAGCTGAATTTTCTAAGGATTTCCCTTTCCAGTAAAAGGTCGGATAGTTGAGTGCCTTGATTAAGTTGTGTGAATTCTTCGGAGCTGAGGGTTTGTTTGGTTTCTATTTCAGCACTCCTCTTTATTAGGAATTGTTCAATGGCTGAATGGTTCAATGGTTGGGTATGCTCGATTTCCTCGATTTTGGCTAGCATCTTTATACACATCGAAAAACCTGTTTTTTCTGCGAGAGATTTGAAATAAGCTTTTGTAGATAAGGGGTCAACGGATCTTTCTGCTTTTCCTTCTTCCAGCCGGGCTACATGTATATTGACGAAGTTCCAACATAATCTAAGGTCTTCTTCATTAGTAAAATCAAAATAGCTGGTGGGTATGATATGATCAAACTGCCAGGCTTTGCCGAAATTATCCCAGTTCAGGTCTTCGGTAAATTGGATGGTAAACCATTCTCTGAGTGTTTCGATATCTAAACCAAAATAAGGAGCATAGGCTTCGCTGGGCTTTTTCTCAATTACATAGCGGCGAAAGCCCAGTTGCCATTTCTTTTTTTCCCTGATCCTGATCAGGGAATCCGTGATATCTGTTTGTGGAGTCCATCTTTTCCTTGCCATACTGCAAAGAAACTATGTTTCGGGGTGAAACTGTGTTACGTGGAACAGGTTTATTTTCTGAGGAGGTGCATGTTTCGGGGTGAAACTGTGTTACGTGGAACCTGATTACTGCTGTGAGCAGGCAAAATCTTCTACGATAAAGAAGTCTTCCTTGCCATATTTAGCCAAACCAACCCCCATTTCTAACAGGTTGGCGTTTAAAAGAGTCTTTCTATGTCCGGCATCGGATAAACCAATATCCAGGTAAAGCAATACCACAGATAAAACAATATCCGAACCCAGGGAAAGGTTTTCGCTGGCACAATACCTTATGCCCGCTTTTTTGATGCGAGCACCAAAATCGGTTCCATTGGTTGAATTATGACTGATGGGTGATTGATGGCGTGCTATATCATTGGCATGTGCCTGGGCTGTATTGATCAGGGTGGTATTCAGAGAGAACATGGGTAAGCTGCCCGCACTCATCAAATCCTTTTGCAGACTTTTTGCTTCGGGACCATTTAAGGTAGGAAATGCTATTAATACAGGGGCAATCACGCTATCCCAGAAACGTTTGGGATGAAACCGACAGTAATTGGTCCAATACACTACTTCTTTTGCCTTATCAGACAATCCCTTGTAAGCCGACTGACCATTGTTCCAGATATCAACTTCGGCATCGCGGGTGATGGGTTGTGGCGAGGGTTTTTTATCCAGGTCAACCACTGATACCTGCGCAATGCTGAATAAGGGGGCTATTAAGAGGGAAATGAGTAAGGAATTGATCATGAAACCTGTTTTTGATAGAGACGCAAATATTGGTCCTCTTTTGCCCGCATGGTGGCAATTTCACTTTTCCTTTTGTCTTTATACCCACATAAATGCAAAGCACCATGAAATATGACCCGGCAGATCTCATTACTAAACGAAACACCCAAATTGGCAGCATTGTCTTTCACCCTGTCAATACTAATATAAATCTCCGCATCAATCGGCTCCCCTTTCCCAGAAAGCCCGAATGTGATGATATCCGTATAATAATCATGCTGCAAAAAATCGCGGTTCATCTGCAACAGATATTCATCCGAACAAAATACATAGGTAACGGATCCTAAGGAACAGTTCTCCTTTTTAAACAAGGAAACAACAAAACGCTTCAAAGCCGTTTTCCCTGCAATAAATAATGATTTATCCGCCGATCGAAAAATAACAGATGCCATAGTAAATAATCTAAGTTGATGAACCCAATAAGATTTTCAAAAAATAAGTAAAGTCAACCCCAAACCCCAAACGCTCAAACCCCAAACTTAATATTCGATTCCTCCAAATTTCGTAACAAAAACCCAACCTACCAGTTTACCTTTAATCATTATTCAAAAAGCCCGGAGATGAAACGTTTGTCGGAATTAAGGATTGGAGAAAAAGCAGTGATACATTCCTTTGAGAAAGATGAGATCTTTATCAAGCTCATGGAAATGGGATGTGTTCCCGGCGAGCTGGTACAGGTAGAGCAAGTAGCCCCCCTGGGCGACCCGATCTCTATTTCCGTTGCCGGTTACCACCTAAGCTTACGCCTCAACGAAGCCGACAGTATATTCGTTGAGCCCATACCCAAAAGCCTGTAGCCCGAAACCAGCAACCCGTAACAAGCAAGCTGTTTACAAACAATTGATTATCAATAATATACATGAAAGTCGGACTCTATTTCGGTTCTTTTAACCCCATCCATACCGGTCACCTGATCATAGCCAGTCATGTGGCGAATTATACCGATATGGACCAGGTATGGTTTGTAGTATCCCCCCAGAACCCGTTAAAGCCTTCTTCTGTTTTATTGAATGAATACCATCGATTATTCCTGGTACAATTGGCAGTAGACGAAGATCCGCGTTTACGGGCTACTGATGTTGAATTCAAATTACCGAGACCTTCTTATACGATAGATACACTCACTTACCTTCAGGAAAAATATCCGCGGCATGAATTCTCTTTGATCATGGGAAGCGATAGTTTTCAGAACCTGAAACGATGGAAGAACTATGAACTGCTGGTAAAAAACTACCCCTTCATCATCTACCGCCGCCCACTGTTTCCAGTAGAGGATACGCTTGGTGCCAGCATCATCATCTTAGACGCACCAATGCTTGAAATCTCAGCTACACAAATACGTGATAATATTAAAGAAGGCCGCACCATACGCTACCTCGTTCCAGATAAAGTAAGAGAGGAAATTGAGCAAAATAGATATTATAAATAAACCGTGAAGAGATAATAAGCAAGGGATTTCAACCCCAAACTCCAAACCCCAAACGTCAAACTCACAGCGCGTAACCCCTCATTCACCCGTTTAAAAAATTCCTCCCCAACTCTGCTTGATCCTCACCTCATTGTAATAGATTTATATCCCTAAAACTGCAAGCATGAGAAAACTGCTACCCTTCTATTGTCTATTATTGATGGCATCAGCCGCAACTGCTCAAACCCTTACGGTTGAGAAGATTATGAAAGATCCTAAATGGATCGGAACCTCTCCCAGCAATGTTTTTTGGTCAGGAGACAGCAAAAACATTTACTTTAATTGGAATCCGCTTAACCAAATTGCTGATTCTATTTACTATTTTTCTATTTCCGGTACTGCCCCACAGAAGGCAAATTACCTGGAAACCCAGAAAGTATCGGCCATTGCCAATGCGGTGTATAATAGTAGCAATACACAAATGGTATATGTATATCGGGGTGATTTATACCTGGTTGACATCAAAACTGGCAAGATTACCCGCATTACCCAGACTGAAGATTTCGAATCTTCTCCAAAATTTATTCAAAAAGACGAATGGATTGTATATACCCGTAGCCAGAATTTATATGGCTGGAATATTAAATCAGGGATTACTGTTCAATTAACCAATATTACCCGAGGTTCTGAAACAGCTGCACCTGCTGCCCCGCAAGGAGGCGGTGGGCGTGGTGGACAAGGCGGAGGCGGTGGCCGTGGTGGTGGAGGCGGCCTGGGCAATGGTGGTGCTGGTGGTGGTGGAGGCTTGGCAGCAGCGGCAGGTGGTAACCAGGAGCAATGGCTACAACAGGAGCAACTTTCTCTTTTCCAGGTGTTAAAAGAAAGAAAAGATAAAAGAGATAAACGAACCGCTTTCCTCAAAACACAGAAGGATACAGATACTTTGAAACTCATTGGTATTGGCGATAAGAATTTACAGGGTTTACAGATCAGTCCGGATGGACGTTTTGTAACCTATCGTTTATACCAAGCTCCTGCCAATTCCAAGAGCGCGATTGTTCCGGATTATGTTACCGAATCGGGTTTTACTACCGATATCCCCAACCGCACCAAAGTAGGCGCGCCATTGGGTAAGTATGATTTTTATGTGTATGATAAAGTAAAAGACAGTTTGTTATTGGTTTCGGTTGATTCGATACCCGGTATTACCGATCTGCCTGAATACACCAAAGACTATCCCAAAAAATTTGCTAACCGTCGTGCGGTTGCTCGCAGTGTAACCATCGGTGGACCATTCTGGAACGAATCGGGTAGTTATGCCATTGTAGATATCCGCTCACAGGATTATAAAGATCGTTGGATCATGCAACTGGATGCGGCAACCGGTAAACTGAGTCTGCTCGACAGACAACACGATAGTGCCTGGATCTCTGGTCCCGGTATTGGCGGCGGTGGTTTTGGTGCCAAGATCGGTTGGGTGAATGAGAATATATTCTATTACCAAAGCGAGGCTACCGGCTACTCACATGTATATACCTATGATATCAGCAGCCATACAAAAAAAGCATTGACCGAAGGAAAATATGAAGTGCAGGAGCTGGTGCTTAGTAAGAACAAACAATTGTTTTACCTGCTTACCAATGAAGAACATCCCGGTAAGCAAAACTGGTATCGGATGAAAACCGACGGTACCAAAAAAGAAAAGATCACCAATATGGATGGGGGCTATGAAGTGAGTTTATCACCCGATGAAAAATACATTGCTTATCGCTACTCATACAGTAACAAACCATGGGAATTATTTATACAGGAAAATGCACCAGGTAAAAAGCCTGTGCAGGTTACCGATAAAGCCATGAGCGATGAGTTCAAAGCCTATCCCTGGAGAGCGCCGAACGTGATCAGTTTTACGGCACGTGATGGTGCCAATGTATATGCGCGTATTTATGAGCCTGCGGCGGATAAGAAAAATAAAGCAGCGGTTTTGTTTGTGCATGGAGCAGGCTATCTGCAGAATGTACACTACTGGTGGAGTTCTTATTTCAGGGAGTATATGTTCAATAATCTCTTAACCGATCTGGGGTATACCGTATTGGATATTGATTACCGCGCCAGCAGTGGCTATGGTCGTGATTGGAGAACGGGTATCTATCGTTTTATGGGCGGTAAGGATCTGGAGGATAATGTAGATGGGGCTAAATTATTGGTAGATAAATATGGGATTGATGCGGATAAGATTGGTTTGTATGGAGGTAGTTATGGTGGGTTTATTACCTTGATGGCTTTATTTACTACGCCGGATGTGTTTAAAGCGGGTGCTGCTTTGCGGCCGGTTACCGATTGGGCGCATTATAACCATGGGTATACTGCACAAATTTTGAATGAGCCGTTTAATGATAGTTTGGCGTATGCGAAATCATCGCCGATCAATTTTGCGAATGGGTTGAAGAATCATTTGCTGATTTGCCATGGTATGGTGGATACGAATGTGAATTTTCAGGATGCGGTTCGTTTATCTCAAAAACTAATTGAACTCGGAAAAGATAACTGGAGCATCGCGCCTTACCCAGTAGAAGACCACGGCTTTGTAGAACCCAGCAGCTGGACGGATGAGTATAAGAGGATTCTCGGGTTGTTTAATACCTGGCTCAAGTAAATTGTGTTTCCTCCGTGTCCTTTGCGGTTCTTTGCGTCCCCTGCGTTGCCGCTTTTTCAGGATTCTTGAAAAGCAGGATCGCAATGAACGCCCGCCTGAACGGCATAGTCGGGCAGGCGGGGAACCGCAAAGGACACAGGGAAGAAAGAATAGACATAAAAAAACCTTGCCTCTGTTGTGGGTGTGAAATAAAATTTACACACTACAATAAAGGCAAGGTTAATTTTTATTGTGACAACTATCTGTTCATCGACATGAGGAATTCCTCGTTGTCTTTTGTACCCCGCATTCTCTTCAGCAACTCGCTCATCGATTCTTCTGTATTCATATCGTTGATAAACAAACGCAGGATATTCATACGCTGCAATACTTCTTTATCCAATAATAAATCATCTCTACGAGTAGAAGAACCCGACAGATCAATCGCCGGGAAGATGCGTTTATTCGCCAATCTTCTATCCAGCAATAATTCCATATTACCGGTTCCTTTGAATTCTTCAAAAATCACTTCATCCATTTTACTACCCGTTTCAATCAATGCGGTAGCCAGGATAGTTAAAGATCCACCATGCTCAATTTTACGGGCCGCACCAAAGAATTGTTTGGGTTTCTGCATAGCGTTGGCTTCCACACCACCAGATAATACTTTGCCCGATGCAGGAGCTACGGTATTGTGCGCACGCGCCAAACGCGTAATGGAATCCAGCAGAATCACCACATCATGACCACATTCTACCAAACGTTTTGCTTTCTGTAAAGCAATGGTAGAAACTTTCACGTGTTTTTCAGCGGGCTCATCAAAAGTAGAGGCGATAACTTCAGCGCGAACGCTGCGTTCCATATCGGTTACTTCTTCGGGGCGCTCATCAATCAATACCACCATCAGGTAACATTCCGGGTGGTTGGCAGCGATGGCGTTGGCTACTTCTTTCAGCAGCATGGTTTTACCCACTTTGGGTTGGGCCACAATCAAACCACGCTGACCCTTACCAATGGGCGTAAAAATGTCCATGATACGGGTGCTGTAATTATTGGAAGTGGTAAACAGGTTTAATTTCTCGAAAGGAAATAATGGAGTCAGGTAATCAAACGGAACGCGGTCGCGCACTTCATCTGGGCGTTTGCCGTTGATATTATCCACTTTCAGTAAGGCAAAATATTTTTCACCTTCTTTCGGCGGACGAACAGCTCCATGCACGGTATCCCCTGTTTTCAAACCAAATAATTTGATCTGAGAAGGAGAAACATATACATCATCCGGAGAAGAGAGATAGTTATAATCGGAAGAGCGTAAGAAACCATATCCATCCGGCATCATTTCCAACACACCTTCGCCCAGTATCACACCTTCAAATTCGATATTGAATGCGGGTTCTTTGCGTTGTTGGTGGCGGGGATGTTGTTGTTGTGGGGTTTCGGGTAAACCGGCTTCACCGGCTTGTGGGGCATTTGCATCGCCGTTATTATTTTCGGCTTCGGCTGCAGAAGCACCTTGTGCATCCTGCGGTTGTCCGGGCTCAGAAGCTGATTCGGCTTCCCCAACAGGGGCAGCTTCTTGTTTTGCTTTTTTAATCGGGGCTTTTTTAACAGGCCCGGCTTTATGAGAAGGGGCTCCTCCGGAAGATACGGGTGCTGCAGGAGCTTCCTGCATTACTTCGGCTTCTTCGGTGCCATTTGCGGTTTTGAGGGTAATGGGTTTACGCGGACGGGCTGTTTTTTTCTTCGGATCATCCTTTGCTTCGCTGGCGGTAACCGCCTGGCCATCCAGGATTTTGTAAATCAGTTGCTGTTTGTCCAATTTTTTGGTACCGGAAAGTTTCAGATCCTCTGCAATATCCTGCAACTCGGGCAAGAGCATGTCGTTTAATTGCGCAATGTCGTACATAAAAAAAGAGTCAGATTAATAGGGGGGTTCAAATTGTCAATGGTTAAAAATCCAGTCTAAGGAAAAGTTGAACTCAGATCGGGTTATGATATTCTTTTGAGCGGAAAGAGAGTAAACTGATGTGTCGGGAGCTAAATAAACACCGAATCAGCTTGGTTTCCACTGCAATGTTAAGACAGTTTTTCGGAAAACAAGAATTTTTACAAGGAATTCCGCATTCTCAGCCTGTTAAAAAAGAGGGGAAGGGGGGTTTCGTTATCTTTGCGGGAATTGGGTTATGATTGACTAATAACCTGAATTATCCTGTTCAAGTAATAATAGTTATTAAAAGATGTTTAACCAGAGAACGAAAATCAAGCAATTATTAAGTAGTGGAGTAGCCGGCCAACAGGTAACCGTAATGGGCTGGGTAAGAACTTTCCGTAATAACCAGTTTATCGCCCTGAATGATGGTAGTACCAATCATAATTTGCAGGTAGTAGCCACCCTGGGGGCATTTGATGAGGCTTTGCTGAAAAGACTTACCACCAATGCCTCTATTAAAGTTACCGGAGAAGTGGTGAGTTCTTTGGGTAAGGGTCAGGCCATTGAAGTAAAAGCCGCTACCATTGAAATATTGGGTGATAGTGATGCAGAAAAATATCCTTTGCAGCCTAAAAAGCATAGCCTGGAGTTTTTGCGTGAGAAAGCGCATCTGCGGTTTCGTACCAATACATTCGGGTCGGTGTTTCGGGTACGCCATTCATTGGCCTTTGCCGTGCACCAGTTTTTTCATGATAAAGGATTTATTTACCTGCATACACCGGTAATTACCGCCAGTGATGCAGAAGGCGCGGGTGAAACCTTTCGGGTAACTACACTTCCCTTCGAAAATACACCCCGTACAGAGGATGGCAGTATTGAATTTAAAGAAGATTTTTTTGGCAAGAGCACCAATTTAACAGTAAGCGGACAGCTGGAAGGCGAACTGGGTGCGATGGCATTTAGTGAGATTTATACATTCGGTCCCACGTTTCGTGCTGAGAATTCCAATACCACCCGCCACCTGGCCGAGTTCTGGATGATTGAGCCGGAAATGGCTTTTCATGACCTGGAAGACAATATGAACCTGGCCGAAGAATTTATCAAATACCTGATCCGTTTTGCGATGGAGCATAACCGGGAGGATATTGAGTTTCTGGCGCAGCGACTGGCAGAAGAAGAAAAACAATTACCACAGGATAAACGCAGTGAATTGGGGTTGATTGAAAAACTGGAATTTGTGGTAAACAACGATTTTGAAAGAATCACGTACACTGAAGCAATCGAAATTTTAAAAGAAAGCAACCATAACAAGAAAAAGAAATTCCAATACCCGGTAGAGGGCTGGGGCATAGATTTGCAGAGTGAGCATGAGCGATACCTGGTAGAAAAGCATTTCAAGAAACCGGTAATTCTTACCAATTACCCCAAAGGAATCAAAGCCTTCTATATGCGCCAGAACGATGATGGCAAAACCGTAGCCGCCATGGACATACTGGCCCCTGGCATTGGCGAAATAGTAGGCGGCTCACAAAGAGAAGAGCGCCTCGATAAACTAGAACAACGCATGGCCGAAATGAATATCCCCGCCCAGGAACTCAGCTGGTACCTCGATACCCGCCGTTTTGGAACGGTACCCCATGCAGGTTTTGGCTTGGGCTTCGAACGAGTAGTTCAATTTGTTACAGGAATGACGAATATCCGTGATGTAATTGCATTCGCCAGAACTCCTAAAAATTGTGAGTTCTAACCCCCCTATCTATAGGGGGGAAAATGGAGTTGGATATTTTATTTTTGTGGATAATTTCTGAATTTACCCCCCTACCCCTATATTTGCACTCCTTTTTAGCCCTTGGGCTAAAAAAGTGAAGTACTCAGGTGCACTTTAAGTGCAGAAGAATACTGGAATGACTGAAAAAAGTGAAGTAATAGGTGCGCCTCGCGCGCCGATGAATATTTGAGAGACTGAAAAAAGTGAAGTATTTGGGTGCGCCTCGCGCGCCGAAGCTTCAGCGAAGGTGCGGTAGCTCAGTCGGTAGAGCAAAGGACTGAAAATCCTTGTGTCGCCGGTTCGATCCCGGCCCACACCACAGACTAGATAAGGCTTTCAAGCGTTTTGCTTGGAAGCCTTTTTCTTTAGGTCAAACATAGGTCAAACATTTTTCGGTGCAGGAAGATGCTAAAACCGACTATCCAACGCAGATAGGGAACAGGTTGAAGATAAAGTGAATAGGAACGAAGTAAGACGTAATATCTATGGGTATCTATGGGTAATCATCTGGGTATCTGTAGGGCGCAGGTAAACCAATGCGGAGAATAGTCGCCCTATTCTCCGCATTTTTTGCGGATTAAAAATTGACCTTGCGGAGATTATGCAGTATATTCACCGCATAAATGCGGAGATTATATGTATATCCATGAACATAAAGACTGGCCGGATTTTTCGTGGAATAGCGATCTCATCGCTACATCCTTAGCCGAGATACGCCACCGTCAAGGCAAGATATTAGGCCAAATGGAAGCCCTCGGCTTCTCACTTCAAAAAGAAGCGGTACTGGAAACCCTAACCCTTGATGTCCTCAAATCAAGTGAGATAGAGGGTGAAATCTTAGATTCCGATCAGGTGCGGTCTTCCATTGCCAGAAGGTTAGGGATGGAAGTGGCTGGATTAGTACAGACAGACCGCAATATTGAGGGTGTTGTTGAGATGATGATCGATGCCACCCAAAATTATACAGCGCCCCTTACTGATGAACGTCTCTATGGATGGCAGGCGGCCTTATTTCCGACAGGTCGAAGCGGCATGTATAAAATTACCGTAGGCGCATGGCGTACTGGTCAAAATGGGCCAATGCAGGTCGTTTCCGGCGGGATAGGCAAGGAGAAGCTTCACTTTGAAGCCCCCGATGCCGCAAGACTACCCAAGGAAATGAAAAGATTCTTGGATTGGTTCAATGGTAAGCAGCAAATAGACCCTGTTTTAAAATCCGCAATCGCACACCTGTGGTTTGTAACCATCCACCCCTTTGAAGATGGAAATGGAAGGGTTGCGCGTGCAATTGCAGATATGCAGCTTGCCCGGGCGGATAATACGCCGCAACGTTTTTATAGTATGTCAGCGCAAATACGAAACGAAAGAAATGCCTATTATGACATGCTGGAACACACACAAAAAAACAGCCTCGATATTACAAAATGGCTGGTATGGTTTATCGACTGTCTTCATCACACGCTTGATAATGTACAAAGCACACTGAAAAACGTTCACAGAAAAGCCAGGTTCTGGGAAAGTATTTCACAGATCAAGATCAACGACCGTCAACGTCTGATGCTGAATAAACTGCTGGATGGATTCCATAGCAAATTGAATACGTCAAAATGGGCAAAGATTGCGAATTGCTCGCAAGACACCGCATTGCGGGATATAGCCGATTTGATCGAAAAAGATATTTTGCGGAAAGACGAAGCAGGGGGTCGTAGTACAAGCTACATTTTAAACGAAGCAGAGTAAATCACCGCAAAGATTCTGTGTTAATAATCAATCGTTTTGATTATTATTTTTTCCGCCATTGCTGGTGTTATCACCAGCAACACTTGACACCAAGCTCGAGTTATTACCGGTAATATAGGGATGATTGTATACTGATAATCGGGGTTGGTGATAACACCAACCCCGGCGAAACTTTCCGCCATTGCTGGTGTAATCATATCAATTGTTCGCAAGAAACTTAGTTGCTATTTATTGGGAGCCTGCTATTTTATGTATGTTCCTAACGAAACATAATGAAGGCGGTAGTTCCCGCCATTTTGCCATTGCTGGTGTTATCACCAGCAACACTTGACACTAAGCTCGAGTTATTACCGGTAATATAGGGATGATTGTATACTGATAATAGGGGTTGGTGATAACACCAACCCCGGCGAAACTTTCCGCCATTGCTGGTGTTATCACCAGCAACGCTTGCCACCAAGCTCGAGTTATTACTGGTAATATAGGGATGATTGTATACTGGTAATCGGGGTTGGTGTTAACACCAACCCCGATGAAACTTTATATATTGATCTTTCGATTTCTCGCAGTATTCATCCATTCGCCGGTGATATGGTGATCGATAACTGTATAAGCTCTTTCATATAAAGCTACTGTAGGGCAAATATGTTGGGGTAATGCATAAAGAACATCCCCGATCTTATAAGGATGATCTTCACCCGCTTCAACAATCAGGTGTTCTTCGCTTTGTCCGGTTGCTTTTAATGCTGGAGCATTTAAAAAATATACCCTCCTGGTTATTTCATTTTCTGCTGCAATTGATTTATGCCCAAGATCTATACATAAGGTAGTTTTTGTTGGCAAGGAAATAACCCTGGTGACAATTAGGGCGGCAGTAAGAAAATTTTGTTCCCGACAAAGATCTGAATAGCCTTTATCCCAATAAATAAATGTGCCCGGACTGCATTCAATATTCTCTCGTTTGCTGTGAATAGAAAAGGAAGGAGATCCACCTGCAATAATTACTGGTTCAACAAAACCTTTTTGTGTTATTTCATATTGTGTTTGTTTAACCTTTGCAAAGCAGTCATCACATTTTTGCTTTCGGATAGTAAAATCACTATCGCGTAAATGACCATCATACGCATGCAATCCTACCGGCATGATACCGGTAAGCCCTGAACAGTTTGTATATAATTTTACTGCGGCATCTCCCACTTCAATGCCTGTACGATTCTGCCCTACATTCACATCTATATACACCGGAACAACCAATCCTTCTGCTGAAAACAAAGTAGCTATTTCGCGAGCTGCCTCGATATTATCAATCAAACAGGCATATCTGGTTACAGGATATTTTTTGATAACAGCAGCAAAGCGTTTTAATTTAGGGCCTACCGGCTGATAGGCCAATACAACATCTTTTGCCTGACAGATACCTAACAGTTCTGCCTCTGCAATGGTAGCACATTTGAATTTGGTGATGCCCGCCTCTATTAATAATTGTATGGCATCGGGTGATTTATTTGTTTTTATATGCGGACGTAATTTGTTTACATCAGCGGTCATGGCTATGGCTGTCTGAATATTGTGGTTAACACGTTGCGGATAAATGACCAATGCAGGAGAATCGAGTTCGTCGATAGCTTCGATCAGATACCAATTCTTGTTCTCATTCAACATACAATTTGATTTAGTTAAAAATGCAATGGGTTATTAGTAAACAATATATACCTATCCCATTGTAACCTGGTTTACTAACAAAGGATAGGTAAAACTAGAAGAATATTATTAATTGATGGAGATAAAGTCCTTGCTAATCTTGCCGCCATTGCAGGTGTTATCACCATCAACACTTACCACTAGGCTCGGGTTATCGCAGGCAAAGGTGATATGATTGAATGCTGCTAATGGGTGTTGGTGATAACACCAACACCGGCGGGCACACAGGCGAAACAGCAATTGCTGGTGTTATCACCAGCAACACTTGCCACCAAGGCTCGGGTTATTGCTTGCAAAGGTGATATGATTGAATACTGCTAATAGGTGTTGGTGATAACACCAACACCGGCGAAATGGTAATTCTCAATAAAGGGTCGTTTTATGAGACTATAGCATAATGACTAACCGAATAACTCTTATTATTTAATATCCTGATTATGATAAATGAAAACACAAGTTGTTTCATTTGTATCAGAGTCAAACAAAATGTTAACCAAACTTTCCTGATAAACAAGATTAGCAAAGGTTATTGTGTGCGGCTGACCATTAATACTTAAATGATTTTGTTTATATTGTAATGTGCAGTTATTCAATTTTTGCAATTGTTCAACAGTTCTTTTGTCATTCATGTAGTTGTCTGCAATATATAGTTCTCCTTTAAAAGGATTCGTGCGCATATTATTTTGATCAACCGATGGATTTGAATTTCGATACAATTTTATTGCAATTGAAAGCCTCGTTGTATCAAAATCAGTTTTGCCAAATATTAACCCCAATTTACTATACGTATAACTTGTTTGTTTCACTCTTTCCTTTGTCAATGAATATGGTTTACCCAAACGTTTTTCGATTTTGCCTTTATCATGTAATAAGCTGTCTAAGGTTAATTTGGAAGTAAAAGCATTCACGTAAAAACCGTTAATAAAAAGGGAATCATTTCGGTACTCGATTTTTTGTCCCTTGCTGCCAAAAGTAATCATTGAAAAAATAATAAATATAGAAATTCGCATGGAGATTGATTTAGTATATAGCAAATGCTAAGTTAAGCAATGTATGCTTTAATAAGTGTTGGTGAAGAC
>CAIYKV010000217.1 GCA_903926855.1 uncultured Bacteroidota bacterium
CAAATCCTGTGCATGTACTTGTTGAGCACCCATCAACACAAGGGCCAGCATTACGAATACTTTACAAATTCTGGAATACAACATATGATAAAAATAAAGTGATAACAATAGATGGCTTCGCCAATCTCAGTCACAGACTAAGTATAAGGCTTCAAAAATAAGGTAAATAAAACAGAGTAAAAAGAGATTGCCCTAAAGGCAATAATTTGATAACAATTTGATTATCAATAAAATACACACTGAGTGGGGGGATAGTTTCAGCTTTTTTTAATGACAGGCAAATATAGGGGTGTCGGGCCTAATAAAAAAGTTCCGAAAAAACATTCTCAGCACTCTGCTTTGCGTTCATTGCTTGTCCGCCGACAGGAGGGCGTGTTCCCTTCCTGCCCGACTATGCCTTTCAGGCGGGCGTCCTTTGCGATACCGCTTCTAATGGTAACCTTTAAAAGCAGGAACGCAAAGGACGCAGAGAACACGCAAGGAACGCAGAGAAACCCTTCTAGTTGGAAATTATATTCTGTTCGTTGCTCAGGCAGAATTCCTACTTAAAATGTGTGAAACGCTACAACCTAGCCAGTCTGATATGAAAGAAGAATAAAGATGTCATCACTCACCGGCTTCCTTTAAAGCAAGCAATTCTATTTCACCAGAAAGCCGAAAGTCTGTTTCTCTTATTTTTTGAAGTATGGGTTTAATACTAGGAACAATACCATTTAACTTGGCCCGTACAATTACGCCAATGGTTCCTGTAAACTGCAAGCCCAAATGATTAGCGATTTTTCTTGCTTTGAAATCATCGAGAATAAGGGTACAGCGAGGAGTTTCCAGAGCCAAGGCTATTGCACTGGATTCACCTTTATCTATTTGCATTTCCAACAACTACTGCTTATACTTATCTGTAACAGAATCAATCGAAACCCAATCAGGTAATCGTTCACCAAATTCGGTTGCTATTTCCAATGTGGTAATTATTTGACCGTAAACTTTTTGTAAAAGATCAAGTTCTCCAATATTCGACAGAATAATAAAGCAACTTGTATCAGCAATAATGGTTTTAGGCATTGGCAACATCGTTCGCAATGTCTGAAGCAGGGAAGTTAAATATGGATATATCGTATTTAGCCAGTAGCTCAGCAAAACTGCGTTTTGTTAACCCAGCCAGATCAGCTGCCTGACCCAATGAAAGCTTTCCTTGTTCATAAAGCCTGGTAGCAATAAGCATAGAAAGATCCTTATTGGTAAGATCCAAACTATTAGGAACAGTAAGTGTAAGGGTTTTCATAGGTTAAATATAAGATTTTTGTTCGAAAGAACGGTTATCAGGCAATGAAGCCGACCAATGTACATAATGAAAAGCAAGCCCACCTGGTCGGCAGACGAGCAAAGGGCCCAGAGAGCCTGCGAATAAATACCTAAAGAATATGGAAAATACGCTAAAGTAATAAAGTGCTGCGCTATTCCACTAACTGGAAATTCAATCAATTGCAAAGATTTTTCTCCGCGTACCCTGCTTGTCCGCCTGAACGGCATAGTCGGGCAGGCTGAGAACCGCCCTCCTGATCGGCGGACAAGCAATGAACGCAGAGGGGGATTGCGTATAAATACCTAAAAAATTGTCGTAAATACGCTATAATATTATTTATTATTAGAATATTTTAGAGCAACTAACCAATCCTAACTATGAACCCAATATTAAAACGGCTCCAGGATGCTATTTACAACCAGTTAGATCCATTAGTAGCAGCATCCACTGAAAAACTGCCTCCCTTTCCAACAAAAATCAGTTCCCAATCCTTCCAGCAACAATTCATGGATGAATACCAAACACTCACCTGCAAGAATACACAGGCTACCTACATAGAAAATACCCAGCTAATCTGTGTCCATTTACTCGATAAAATTCAGACCCATCGTAGCCAGATAGCAACCATGGAATTACCCGGCCAAAAGAAAAATAAACTTGTCACTCACTGTTCCCTATTAGAAAATACACTCATAGAGTGTATAGAATTTACACTGGATCTATTCCCGCAATATAGTAACCAACTCCAAAAAATTCCAGCCATCTATAGGGAGCAACTACACCAGCAATTAGAAATATTTATACAAAAAAACAAGAACAGTGCATTATTGTCAATTGTAGTATCCGCATTTCACCAAAAATACCATGACAACGAAATGCTAACTTATATCCAATACCAATATTGGAAAAAGGTTTTACAAAAGCTGGAACAAATTCATGAAAACCCAAACCAGGTCACTGAAATAGATATCATGTATTTATTAATCCGCTATAATTTCAATCACGAAGGTTTTCACGAATACCTTATGCAGTATTTCGAAGCCCAAAACGGCATTATTGAATCAGATAGACACCATGATCCCCTGGAAAAATGGACCATGATCCAGAAAAAAATCCTCCTGCTGCAGGAACAACAAGGAATGGCCCTAAACCCGGGTATACCCCGATGTAAAAAGACCATACTCCAATGCATACGCTACGAAATCAAATACAATAACCAGTTTTTCAAAAATAAAAAAAGCATAGCTACAATTGATAAATCTGAAAATGAAGAGACTATTCTATTTAATCTATCCGTTTCCCAAATGGGTATCTTATTTCGGGCCATGGTAAAAACGGATATGATAGACACAAAGGTAAATGTGACTAATCTTTTAGAAAAGCTATCCTGTTTTGCAAGAACAGCCAATAAAGAAGATCTTTCTCCAAATAATCTCTCGCAAGCCTATTACGCGTATAAGCCAGCAGCGATAGAAATCATAAAAACAAGGCTACTCAATTTGGTGCGCTGGCTACAAAATTATCGGCCAACCGATTGTATTAAGGCAGTATTTCTTGAACAATTTATTGATATGGTAACCGTATTGCAATAGTAATCCTATAGTAATCCTATAGTGATCCTATAGTGATCCTATAGTGATCCTATAGTGATGCTACCGTGATGGTACAGATGTAGAACAGTGATCCTAAGGTGATAGTAAGGTGATGGTAACGTGATGTGAGGGTGATGCTATAGTAACCTTTAAAAGCGGTAACGCAGAGTACACAGTGGACACGCTAAGAACGCAAAGAATTCGGTTTTCCTTTGCGTTCTTAGCGGTTCTCCGCGTTCTTTGCGTTCCCGCTTCTAAAAGCTCCCAAAAGAATCTCCCAACACCAAAACTATGAAAATCAAACACTTACCCCTGGTAGTACTACCCCTACTACCCCTTCGCATCCCTCCCCATTCTAATTTTACCCTCGTTAACAACCACTAGTGGCCCGTCTGCAGCGGGAAAAAACGAAACAACATTTTTAAACCTTAAAAAACAAACAATGGCAAAACAATACGGTAACGCCCCCTTAGGCGGAACCATTCTCAACACCACCTATGCCCGAACCCGCAACGGTTATGTAGCCAAGGAAAGAACACGCATGAATAAGGCAATGATGGATGCGAACCCCGCTTTTCAGGCATTACGCGACCAAAGCAAGGAATTTACCCTGGCAACAAGGGCCACCAAACTGGTCAACTTCAGTTTTTCCGAAATTCTGAAACATGCGAAAGACAAGCGCATGAGCACTCGCCTTACCTCACTGTTCAATAAAGTAATAAAGATGGACCAGATCAATCCACGCGGTAAACGCAATGTATTGGATGGAGAACTGGAACTCTTAACAGGCTTTGAATTCAATGAGCAGGTAAGCTTAAGTAATACGCTCGCAAAAACACCTGAGATCAGCATCGACAGAGCCACCGGAGAAATCAAGCTGGCGCTGGAATCATTTGTGCCTGCAACCGGATTAACCTTTCCGCCGATGTCCACGCATTTCAAAATCAGCCTGGCAGCGGGTTTACTCGATTTCGAGAAAGAAGAAAAAGAGTCAAAAACAGCAGAGAGTGATTACCTGGAAATCAGCAGAGAACCAATACCGGCTACCAACATCACCCTAAACCTCAGTCCAGACAGCGATTTACCCCTACTGGTAGTATGCAAAATAAGTTTTGTAAATGAGGTAAACGGTATCAAGGAAGTAGCAGGCTGGGGAAGCTTTACCGCTTGTAAATTGGTAAAAGTAGATACAGGCGTATAGTATGCAGATAGTCATTAAAAGGGACTATCACACAAAGGGAACCAACGGAGTCCTCACCATCCATGGTGAGGGCCCGGCCCTTTGCTATACCATCGAATTACCCTGGCGAAACAATGAGCCCAAACTATCCTGCATACCGGAAGGGGTATACACGGTAACCAAACGATATAGTCAAAAATTCAAATGGCACTTACATCTCCAGGATGTGCCGGGAAGGAGTTATATATTGATCCATCCCGCCAA
>CAIYKV010000218.1 GCA_903926855.1 uncultured Bacteroidota bacterium
AACGAGGGGTCTCGAACCCCCGGCCTTCAGTGCCACAAACTGACGCTCTAACCAACTGAGCTACGCTCTCCGTTTTATCGGGTTGCAAAAATAGTATAATTCAGGATTAATCTGAAAGCATTTTTTGCCTCTTTTTCCTTTTCAGGCCTCAAAACCTTTGTTAATTGGATGAAAGGCTGCGTGCTTAACATCTTTTTAGGTTATTTTTGATACCTATCATGCAAAAATTTACTCAATTTATGAAGAGCAGAAAAGGGTTGTTGTTGTTGGCTATTGTATTATTTGGCGGATTATTCTTCGCGTTTAAATCTATTTCCTATGGAGGGAAGGGGATACCTGTATCACAAAGACAGGGTTTACTGATCCAGGTAGGTCGTTTACTTGAGGAACAACATTATAGCCCTAAAACTATTAATGATGATTTTTCCAGGTTGGTGTTCAAAAAATACCTTGAGGAAATGGATGGAGATAAATCCATTTTTCTTCAATCAGATATTAATTCACTGAAAAAATATGAAACCACTATTGATGATGAAATTCATGGAACGGCAGTAATCGAATTTACACCCGCAGTGAATATTATTTATGAAAAAAGGAATAATGAGTTAATGGGACTATATAATGAACTATTAGCCAAGCCTTTTGATTTTACTATCGATGAAAACGTAGTGTTAGATGGCGAGAAATTATCTTACCCTGCTACAGAAGCAGAACGTAAAGAAAGATGGAGAAAAAAATTAAAATTCTTTACCCTGGAAAGATATGTTGAGCTGCAAGACCAGCGTGAAAAAAATAAGGGGTCGAAAGATTTTGTTGTAAAAGCCGATTCT
The DNA here is from genome assembly GCA_903926855.1 of uncultured Bacteroidota bacterium. Classification (GTDB taxonomy): domain Bacteria; phylum Bacteroidota; class Bacteroidia; order Chitinophagales; family Chitinophagaceae; genus Sediminibacterium. The sequence continues at coordinate 831 of CAIYKV010000218.1, forward strand.
TCACTGGAAAGAGAAGCCAGAGAATTGGTACTTAAAGTAGTAACTAAAAATTTCGAGCGAATTAAAAGTACGTATACCGAAGATGAAAGGTTTAATGTATTCGTGAATACCATCACAAACCTGATGGACCCTCATACAGATTATTTTCCGCCAGTTGAAAAACGCGCATTTGATGAGAAAATGAGTGGAGAATTTTATGGAATTGGCGCACAATTGGGTAAAGATGATTATGGTATCAAAATCGCTACCATTATTACAGGTGGTGTTGCATGGAAATCCGGTCAGGTGGTAGTAAACGATATTATAGTTAAAGTGGGAGAAGGAGATGCACCTCCCGTAGATGTTACTGCATTTGATACCCAGGACGCGGTTAAAATTATCAGAGGAAACAAGGGCACAGTCGTAAAGCTGACCTTGAAAAAACAGGACGGAAGTGTAAAAGTAGTATCTCTTGTGAGGGAGTTAGTAGTTCAAGACCAGGGCTATGCACGAAGTGTTATCGTTCAACAGGGAAATGATAAGATCGGATATATTTATCTTCCTGATTTTTATTCCAATTTTGAAAATGAGAATGGACACCATTGTTCTGTAGATGTTGCCAAAGAACTGGTGAAACTGAAAGCAGAACATGTGAATGGAATTGTAATGGATATTCGTACTAATGGCGGTGGATCTTTATATGAAGTGGTAAAGATGGTGGGTCTTTTTATCAAGAGTGGTCCAATTGTACAGGTAAAAGAAAGAAGTGGGAAAGTAGACCAGACCACCTGGCGGGATAATGATGAATCCGTTTTGTATGATGGACCGCTTGCCGTAATGGTAAATGAAGGGTCGGCTTCAGCCAGTGAAATATTTGCTGGGGCTATTCAGGATTATAAAAGAGGGATCATTATTGGGAGTTCTTCTACTTATGGAAAAGGTACAGTGCAAAGACAGATTCCATTTGGTAGCCGAAATGATTTTTCTTCTATGAGAACGGATATGGGTGCTATGACATTGACTTTCCAGAAATTTTACAGAGTAAGCGGTAGTTCAAACCAACTCAAGGGAATCATTCCTGATATAGTATTACCAGATGTATATGAATACTTTAAAGGTAGAGAAAAAGATAACCCAGATGCATTGCCATGGGATGAAATACCCAAAGCGAATTACCAGACTTGGCAAAATAATACGGGCTTTGATGCGGTAATAAAAAAGGAAAATAATAAGATACGAAGCAACCCCTCTTTGAAACTCTTACAGGATAACCTCATCTGGTTGTCAAAGAAAAATGAACTCCCTTATGATTTGAATATTGATAAATATCGTCAGCATCAGAAACAAATCACTGCCACAGTTAATCAGAATGATACATTGCTTAAAATCAAACAGGAAATGAAAGTGGAGACTATGGAAGTGGATAAAGACAAGTACTTTAATAATCCCGATGAAACAAAGAATGAATTTTACAAAACCTGGTTAAGAATAATAAAAAACGATATGTATATAGATGAATCAACAAAAGTATTGAGTGATTTGGTGCACACAACACCAGCCCAAATGGTTTTGAACAAAGAAAAATAGTTTATTAGAGATAGATTGTATGGTTGATTAAATAATGCTTGCATGGAACCTGAAAAAAAATGGTATGCTGTTTATACGAAACCCAGATGGGAG
>CAIYKV010000219.1 GCA_903926855.1 uncultured Bacteroidota bacterium
AAAATAAGTGCTGTCGTAGGCATACATGCCGGCAAAGTATATGGATAATAACCGGGGAAAAAAACCAGGGCAGCCTTATTTATAACCTGATAGTATTAGGGGTACTTTTCTTAACTCTTTTATTTGCCAATTTTGCAGAAGCCATTGCAGAAGCCAGGGGAAAAGCACAGGCCGATAGTCTTCGTAAAACAAGAGAAGAAACGCCTGCTAAATGGGTTCAGGCTGTTGGAGAAATATTTGTAGGCGAAATAAAAATAGTTTCCTCTTCACAATTGAGTAAGGGGGATGTGTTTTTATGTGAGGCAGGAGATATTATTCCAATGGATGGGGAGATCATTGAAGGAATTGCCACTATTGATGAAAGTGCCATTACCGGAGAATCAGCGCCGGTGATCAGAGAAAGTGGTGGCGATAAATCAAGTGTAACAGGTGGAACAAAAGTTTTATCAGACAAGATTAAAGTAAGGGTAACCACTGAGCCGGGTGAAAGTTTTCTGGATAAGATGATTGCTTTAGTGGAAGGTGCAAGCCGGCAAAAAACCCCGAATGAAATTGCCCTGACTATTTTATTGGCTGGGTTTACCTTGGTATTCATTATTGTTTGTGTTACACTTAAACCATTTGGTGATTTTGCCAATACGCCGATTACGATTGCCGCTTTCATTTCCCTTTTTGTATGCCTGATACCTACAACTATTGGCGGACTGCTTAGCGCTATTGGTATTGCCGGAATGGACAGAGCACTTCGTGCAAATGTGATTACTAAGAGTGGTAAAGCTGTTGAAACGGCAGGCGATCTGGATACATTATTACTGGATAAGACAGGCACCATTACCATTGGTAACCGGAAAGCCACTCATTTTTATCCGGCTAATGGTATTGATGATGCTCTTTTTACAGAAGCCTGTGTATTATCTTCTCTTGCAGATGAAACGCCTGAAGGGAAATCAATTATTGAACTGGCAGGATTGAATATCCATTCATTTAATACCAGTGGGGCAAGATTCATTGAATTTACAGCCGAAACAAGAAGCAGTGGTATTGATCTTCCCAGCGGTTTGAAAATACGTAAAGGGGCTTATGATTCTATTCGAAATTTGGTGAATAAAGCTGGTAATTCTTTTCCCGAAGAAACTGCAGAGCAAGTGAAAATAATTTCTTCTAAAGGCGGAACTCCATTAGTAGTTAGTCAGAATAATATTGTTTTAGGCGTTATTGAATTACAGGATATCATTAAACCTGGTATACAGGAGCGATTTGAGCGTTTACGGAAGATGGGAGTAAAAACAGTAATGGTTACTGGTGATAACCCATTAACAGCAAAATTCATTGCTGAAAAAGCCGGGGTAGATGATTTTATCGCAGAAGCGAAACCAGAGGATAAGATGAATTATATTAAGAAGGAACAACAAGGTGGCAAATTGGTAGCCATGATGGGTGACGGTACCAATGATGCTCCGGCATTGGCCCAGGCCGATGTAGGCGTTGCCATGAATAGTGGCACCGCCGCAGCTAAGGAGGCGGGTAATATGGTTGATTTGGATAATGACCCAACGAAATTGATTGAAATAGTAGAAATAGGGAAGCAATTATTAATGACAAGGGGAACATTAACTACCTTTTCAATTGCCAATGATGTGGCGAAATACTTTGCAATCGTGCCGGCATTGTTCATTACGTCTATTCCGGCTTTACAGGGAATGAATATCATGAAACTCCACAGTCCCGAAAGCGCCATCCTTTCTGCTGTTATTTTTAATGCCCTTATCATTCCCATGCTAATACCTTTGGCACTGAAAGGCGTTTCTTATAAACCCATCGGTGCCAGCGCCCTCTTGAGAAGGAACCTGTTGATCTATGGTTTCGGCGGGGTGATTATACCTTTTTTCGGCATCAAATTAATTGACCTATTTATCAGTACTTGGTTTTAAATGATTATCAATATGAAACATTTACCTTTTCTATCCGCCATTCGTCTTACAGTTGTATGCTTACTTTTTTTTAGTGGATTCTATACTTTAGTGATACTTGGTTTTGCTCAGCTTGCTCCCAATCATGGAGAAGGGGAATCGGTAACAATCAATGGGAAAACCACTGGCTACCTTTTGGAAGGTCAATCCTTTACAAAAGACATTTATTTCAATGGCCGCCCATCTGCTGCTGGTTATAATGCGGCAGCATCTTCGGGAAGCAATAAAGGACCTTCAAATCCCGACTACCTGAAAGAGGTACAGAATAGGATTGATAGTTTTCTGGTACACAATCCAGGCATCAAAAAAACAGATATACCTTCAGATCTGGTTACCTCTTCCGGCAGTGGTCTTGATCCTGATATCTCACCGGCAGCCGCTTATATACAAACAGAAAGGATTGCAAAAGCAAGGGGTATTAGTGATAAAAAAATCAATGCGCTTATCGATTCATCCATTACCAAGCCATTTATTGGTATTGCCAAAATAAATGTTCTGAAGATTAATATCGCCTTAGATCAACTTAAATAAAAAATTATCCGTTAAATATGAAAACTAGTATCCTTCCATTTTTATTCCTTTTGAGTTCAGCTACATTCGCCCAAAAAGACAGTACACAACCAATAAAAAAAGATACAGCAGTTATTGAAGCAAAATTACCCGCCAGTGAGCCCTTTGCATTTGGAGATTTTGGCTGGCTGAATGGCAATAACCGACAAAAGAATACCCTTCTTGATTCCAAATATTTTACAGGAAGTGCCACTTTCGATGTAAACTACACCCAGTCTAATCACGCGCCAATTGATAATACTGTAGTAGGCTCTACTGCTCTTTCACGTAACGGTGAAGTACAGGTTTCATTTGCAGGTATCGGTGGCGATTTTCATTATAATAATGTTCGTGGCAGGTTTATGACCCAGTTTGGTACACGTTCCACTGTGGTTCCGCGCAATGATCTTAGCCAGTACCATGGTCAATATAACCTAGCAACTGCCTATCAATATATCAGCGAAGCTTATGGTGGCTACCATTGGGATACCTGGCATGGAATTAATTTAGATGCAGGTATATTTATGTCATATATAGGCCTGATGTCGTATAACAATTTTGAGAATTGGGGTTATCAACCTTCGTATACTTCAGATAATACTCCCTGGTTCTTTAATGGAGTTCGTTTACAGATGTTTCCTACCGACAGGCTTAAAGTAGAATTATGGTTAATTAATGGATGGCAATCTTACGCGAAATTTAATAAAATGCCCGGGATGGGCTTTTCAATAAAATATAGTCCGCAAGAATATGTTAGCATGGTTACCAATAATTATGTGGGAACTGATGCTGCTGGTTTGCCTAAACGTACCCGCTTCCATTCTGATAATAGTTTTTTACTTCGCTATTTCAATAATTCAAAAGCAAAGGGCGTAACAAGAGCAGCTTTCAGCCTTACCGGAGACCTCGGATTTGAGAACGGTGGAGGGGTAACACCGTTTGGAAGCAAAGATGGAACAAGCCCGGCACAGAATTTTATCAGTGGCATGGCTTATCACAGGCTTTGGTTTGGTGAAAAATTTGCTTGGACATTTGGAGGTGGTTATATGCATAATCCCGGTCGCTATCTTGTTTTATCACCAACAGGCGATGCCTCAGCACTTCCTACTTATGGCAATAATCCATTTACAGAAAACCCAGGAGATAAGTTTGATGCCTGGGATTGTTCTACCACTTTTGATTTTATGCCCAATGAAAATATTACCTGGAAATTTGAACTGGTACATCGCGAAGCAAGTGTTCCCTATTTTGCAGGTCATGGTGGCGTAACCTCTCCCAGCGGATATACACAGGCATTAACCGGGCTTGCCAATCCGGCAAACTGGGTACCTGATTTAGTAAAATCTGAATCGAGATATATAATAGCTATGATTGTACGGTTTTGATATTGTCAATGCAGTAAATAATTATAGAGAATACTTTTAAATAGTAACATGGCTGATGAAAAAGAAAATAGTGTTCAGCATTTTTTAGAACTGATTAAAAAATCAAGAAGAGGAAAGCTTAAGATATACATTGGTATGAGCGCCGGTGTAGGTAAAACTTACCGCATGCTTCAGGAGGCCCAATCACTTCTTCGGAATGGTGTAGATATTAAGATAGGTTATATAGAAACGCACCAACGGAAAGAAACGCATGCATTACTAGAAGGTTTGCCCTTAATTCCCAGAAGAACTTTGTTTTATAAGGGTAAAGAACTTGAAGAGTTGGATGTAATGGCTATTCTTACCTTACGACCAGAAGTGGTTGTGATTGATGAGCTGGCACATACAAATATCGAAGGAAGTAAAAATGAGAAACGCTGGCAGGATGTATTGGATATACTGGACGCGGGAATCAACGTGATCAGTGCTGTTAATATCCAGCATATAGAAAGCCTACACGCAGAGATTAAATCCATTACAGGGATCGATGTTGCTGAACGTATTCCGGATAGCATATTGCAACAGGCGGATGAAGTGGTAAATATCGATCTGACAGCTGACGAATTAATAACCCGATTAAAGGAGGGGAGGATATATACCCCTGATAAAATCGAGATCGCGCTTAAAAACTTTTTTCAAAGTGAGCGAATTCTTCAATTACGGGAACTGGCGCTAAAGGAAGTTGCCTCGCAGGTAGAACGCAAGATAGAAACCGAACTTCCCAGAAATACGCATTTAAAACAGGAACGTTTTCTTGCCTGTATCAGCAGTAACCATGAGATAGCCAAAAAGGTAATTCGGAAAACCGCCAGACTGGCCGCATACTATAATTCCAAATGGCATCTTTTGTATGTGCAAACACCTAAAGAAGAAGGCGATAAAATAGGTTTGGCTGCTCAAAGGCATTTAATCAATAACTTTAAACTGGCTACTGAGTTGGGGGCAGAAGTGATCAGAATAAAAAGCAGCAATATTGCCAAAGGAATTTTTGAGGCAACAGAGCAGAAAGGAATCACTACTATTTGTATCGGTAAACCTCATCTGAACCTTTTCAGCGTAATTTTGAATACTGCAGTTTTTAATCAGTTACTTACCAAACTATCTGCAGCAGATATAGATATTGTAATACTTTCCTGATATGGCCATGAAATTAAAAACAAAGCTCAGCTTTGGACTCTCCTTTCTGTTTCTCGTGATCCTTGGTTTCGGGATAATGGCTATTGTATATATCAATCGCTTAAGCAACGATTCAAAAATGGTTTTGAAAAATAACTATGAATCGTTGGTGTATTGCAATAATATGCTCAAAGCCCTTGAGGATATTGCGAAACCCTCTGCAAAAGCTATGCTTGAGGAAAACCTGCACAAACAGGAGGGAAATATTACCGAGCCAGGAGAAATGGAAGCAACCCGTAAATTACGAAAAGACTATTCTGAACTCCTGGCCAATCCGAATGACCCTAGTAATTATAATGAGATACGTCAATCTTTACAACTCATCACAGATTTGAATCAACAGGCAATACTTCACAAAAATGAAGTGGCTACAAAAACAGCTGAAGATGCAAATTTATGGCTTACGATAGTTTTTGTATTACTCACATTGATCACATTTACGTTTGTGATTAATTTTCCGGAAGTGATTTCCACGCCTGTCCGACTATTAAATGAAGGCATCAGGGCTATTGCTGATAAAGATTACAGGAAAAGAATTTATCTGAAACAGGAAGATGAGTTTGGAGAGTTAGCGAATGCCTTTAACAGTATGGCAGAGAAACTGGATGAGTATGAGCATAGTAATCTAGCCCAGATCAAGTTTGAAAAAAGCAGGATTGAAACCATTATTAATCAGATGCGTGATGCAATCATTGGATTAGACAGTAAAAAGAATATTCTGTTCTTAAATGAAGTAGCTCAAGGATTGCTTGGCCTTAAAGAAATCGATATCATTGGAAAATATGCAGCTGACATTGCACTTAAAAATGATCTGATGCGGAGTTTGTTGCAGGAAAGGGAAACCAAAGAGTTAAAAATTTATGCCGATAATAAAGAGAGTTATTTTACCAAAGATGTTTTGGACGTAACTAATAATGAAACCATAATTGGTCAGGTGATTGTTTTGAGAAACATTACTCCCTTTCATGAACTGAATGAAGCAAAGACAAATTTTATTGCTACTGTGTCACATGAACTTAAAACACCGATTTCTTCTATTAAAATGAGTGCCCAATTATTAACTGATCCAAGGGTTGGTAATTTAAATCCCGAACAGGGAGAACTCATAAAAAGTATCACTGATGACTCTGACAGGTTATTGAAAATAACCGGAGAATTACTTAACATTTCACAGGTTGAAACAGGTAATATTCAACTGAAATTACAATCAACCGACCCAGAAAAAATGATTGAGCAGGCTATCCTGACCGTACAATTTCAGGCCCAGCAGAAAGGGATTTCCATCAGCAAAAGTATAGAACCATCTTTACCTCCAGTGCAGGCCGATGCTGAAAAGACTTCCTGGGTTTTGATCAATTTTTTGACCAATGCTATTAAATATTCTACGGAGTCTTCCGATATAGAAGTAAGTGCTTTCCTAAAAGACAACAATATCTCCTTTGCTGTAACTGATAAAGGAAAAGGCATCGACGAAAAATACCTACCAAAGATATTTGACCGCTATTTTAAGGTTCCCGGCACTTTGGAGAGAAGCGGTACAGGGCTAGGCTTATCTATTTCAAAAGAGTTTATTGAAGCGCAACATGGGCATATATGGGCAAGCAGCAAATTAGGAGAAGGTAGCCGGTTTGAGTTTACATTACCAATAGAATCTCATTAGCTAGCTATGCCATTGATTCTCATTTCTAAGCAGTCGCTCAATTTTCAATTTGAAAATAATCTATCCAGAATATTATTCTGTTCTGTGTAAAGGCAGATAGGTTTTTGGATTTATTAATAACGGTACACTTTCCATAACGGTGGATGCACTATCCAATCCAAATGCTTTCTGATCAGATTGGGAAAATCCTTTGATCCCAAAATAAGAATCCATAATAAAGCCTTCTTTGAGAGACAGTTCATTTTCAACAGAAAGAAAGGTTTCTATTATTACATAAGTGATATCGGTGTGAAAATCGTTCTGATCAAGATTCTCATACTTATTCGCCATGGATAACTCACTTCGTTTATTCATTTCCTGCATCACCCGCTTAAATAATAGATTGATTCTTGGTTGAACCCTAAAGCCCAATTTAAAATCAACCCGCATGATCTTATCATGCAATACTTCTTTTGCGGTATATTCCATCGTATAGGGTGCGTCTGCCCTGTCAATATGAATAAACCAATATACATCTGCCCGCTTGGGTTTTCTGGCCATGATGGAATCGATAATTCTTTTTTCTATTTCGCCATCAAAGTCGGCTTTTGTCAGATATACCAGGTGGGTTGCATATTTTGGAAAATCCTTATCGCCACTGAGTTCCTGTAATTTCGGAACATAATCAGCCAGTTTTACGAATTGCAGATATCGGTTGGTTATTTTCCTGGCCCTGAACCAAACGATCATAATAAACATCAGCCCAAATTCAAAGAAAAGGAACATCCATCTTTGTTTGATCTTGGCAACATTAGCGATAAAGAAAGACCCCTCCACTGTTAAAAATATCGCCATGATCAAGGTAATAATTACAATATTCCATTTTTTAACCCGATGCATATACACATACATTAGCATCGTAGTCATCAACATCGCAATAACAATTGAAAAGCCATATGCGGCTTCCATATGTGCACTTTCCCGGAAATACAACATCATGCCTATACAACCAATCCATAAAATCCAGTTAAGGCTAGGGATATAGATCTGCCCTTTTACATCTGTTGGGAATTTGATGGTTACCCTTGGCCAAAAATTCATACTGATGGCTTCACTGATAAGTGTAAAAGATCCGCTGATCAGGGCCTGGCTGGCTATGATCGTAGCCATAGTAGCAATAACGATACCGATCAACAGGAACCAATGAGGCATCAATTCATAAAATGGATTCAGTCCATTTAGTGTTTCGCTATGTTGAGAAAGCAACCAGGCTCCCTGACCCATATAATTAATGATCAAGGTAAGTTTAACGAATGCCCAGCTGACCTGGATATTTTTACGTCCACAATGGCCCAGGTCGCTGTACAAAGCTTCTGCTCCGGTAGTACACAGAAACACCGCACCCAGTAACCAGAAACCTTTCGGGTATTCCACTAACAGGTCAATAGCGTAGTAAGGATTAATCGCTTTAAGTATACCTGGTGTATGTATAATTTGTAAACCTCCTAATATCATGATCATGCTAAACCATATCAGCATAATCGGCCCAAAAGCAAAGCCCACAACCTTAGTGCCAAAACGCTGAAAAAAGAATAAAAGAGAAATAATAGCGATTACGATACCAACCGTAAGATTATTACCGGGAACGATAATGGATTCCAGACCTTTGATACCATTTAATCCCTCAATAGCAGATGATACAGAAATAGGAGGAGTAATGATTCCATCAGCCAGCAAAGTTGCGGCACCTACAATAGCAGGAATATATAACCATTTGGCATAACGCCTTACCAGTGCATATAAAGAAAAGATACCACCCTCACCCCGGTTATCGGCTTTCAGTGTTAAAAAAACATATTTGAACGTGGTTTGCAAAGTTAACGTCCATACTACACAGGAAATTCCTCCATAAACCAATTGCTCAGTTATGGGTCTTTCACCCATAATAGAACGGAATACATATAAGGGAGAGGTGCCAATATCCCCGTAAATAATACCCAGTGTTACCAATAAACCCGCTACTGAAATTTTATTGAGCCCGGACTGATGATTAAGAGACATCTTTTACTAAAGATTTAGAACGCAGTGAATGAGAGCAATCAAGCTAAAAATAAGGATGTAAAGGTATATCCGTAATATTCTGCTCAATTAAAATTTAATAATCTTAAGCCGGTTTTAATAGCGAACAAGCGTTAGTGATCCAGATTATCCAAAAACGAGGTTATTCTCAGCTCCGGCCCCCCATTTCCCAAACTGCTTTTCTACTGCCTCGAACCTGTAATTGAAAATCCCTTTTAGCTGGTTTTTTACCATCAGACCATTGGCTATATCTCCTAAAAACCAAAGTGGCAGTTTATAATGTACAATATCAGTCATTTCCACACCACCCTGAATTTCTTTGAAATGATGCTGGTGATGCCATAAACTATACGGCCCAAAACGTTGTTCATCAATGAAATACCTGTGTTTTTGTACATGCGTGATTTCTGTCATCCAATACAAGGGAATACCCAATATGGGCTTTACGGTATATTCAATAATCTGTCCCTCATACATTTCTGTTCCATGATAGCGGGAAATGATATGAAACCCGAGATTGGCGGGAGTGATATTTTTTAAATTATCGGGCCTGCTGAAAAACTCCCAGGCAACCGACATGGAAACAGGAATTTTTTGAACAGTTTTGATGGAGTAGGTTTTAGACATATTGGGCCAGATTTCCTTTTATAACAGAATTCGTACCATAATGTTTACCACATTGTGTCCAAAACATGCCCGGAAAGCCCGTTTCCCAAAAACCGGATTACATAAAATGTAAAGTATCTTTAATCTATGGTAACAAGGCAGCAACAGACAGAGCAATTTCAAAAAATATATGGTGATCTGAATGAACAGCAGAAATTGGCTGTAAATACGATTGATGGCCCCGTTATGGTTATTGCCGGACCCGGTACCGGAAAAACACAGATCCTCAGTGCCCGTATCGGCAAAATATTGCTCGAAACAGATACACAACCCGAAAATATCCTTTGTCTTACTTATACAGATGCTGGCGCCGTTGCCATGCGTAAGAGATTACTTGGCTTTATTGGTCCGGATGCTTATAAAGTGCATATCCATACCTTTCACTCATTCTGCAATGATATTATCCAGGAAAATTTATCCTTATTTGAAAAAACAACACTTGACCCGATTTCAGATCTGGAAAAAATTGATCTCTTCAAGCAATTGATTGACAGTTTCCCCAAAAATCATCCGCTTAAGCGATATCGAGGAGATGTTTATTTTGAAATAAAAAACCTCCAGCAATTATTCAGTTCCATGAAACGGGAAGGCTGGACACCTGCATTTATCAATGAAAAGATTGATGAATACCTGGCAGATATACCCAATCGGGAAGAATATGTGTATCAGCGGGTTTATAAACAGTTTAAACCGGGTGATCGGAAAGAAAACAAGATCGAAGAAGTGAAAGAAAAGATGGAGAAGCTCAGGGCAGCCGTAAATGAGTTTGATAGATTTCAGAAGCTGATGCGTAACCGCAATCGCTACGATTTTGATGATATGATTAATTGGGTAATCAATGCGTTCAGCGAAAATAAATTATTGCTTTCCCGTTATCAGGAGCAGTATTTATATGTTTTGGTAGATGAATACCAGGATACCAGCGGAACACAGAATCGGTTAGTGGAATTATTGATCAGTTACTGGGAACAACCCAATGTATTTGTAGTGGGTGACGATGACCAGAGTATTTATCGGTTTCAGGGGGCCAATGTAGAGAACATGGAAAATTTTGCATTCAACTATCAGGCAGAGTTGCTAACGGTGGTGCTCATCAATAATTACCGTTCTACACAGCCCATATTGGATATATCAAAAACACTCGTTGATAAAAATGAGGAGCGCCTGATTAATAAAGTACCGGGGCTCAGTAAAACATTGGTTGCTTCTCATCAGAAAACACAACAGTATACACATACCCCTGTAATCAACGAATATGAAACACAAAGACAGGAAATGATTGATACCCTGCTTTCCATTGAAAAATTATTAGCGCAGGGCATTCCACCAGCGGCCATCGCTGTAATTTATAAAGAGAATAAATATGGGGAGGATTTGGCGCAGTATTTTGCCCAAAAAAATATTCCAATTTTCAGTAAGCGCAACCTGAATATATTGGAAGTGCCACTAGCCAAAAAAATTATTCTTCTATTACAATATTTATGGGCCGAACATGATATCCCGTTTGGCGGAGAAGAAATGTTATTTGAAATACTTCATTTCGATTGGTTCCATATTTCACCTATTGAAATTGCAAAACTTAGTGCCGAGGTAGCCGGAAAAAGATTTGGAGAAAACAGGACCTCACTACGCAATGCCTTACTGGAAAAAGGCAATGCACCAGCAGCAGATTTATTCAGCAAGGGGGCTCCGGCAGGTTTGAAAGAAGCCAGTCAGATCATTGAAAAACTGATTGGAGATGTAAGTAATATGACCCTTGTCAATTTATTTGAAACCTGTATCCAGGAATCAGGTATGTTGAAATGGATAATGGAAAGCCCTGATAAACACAGGCATTTGCAAGTGCTTACCGGCTTATTCGATTTTGTAAAAGATGAAGCCCGTCGTAATCCTTCCTTATCGCTCGAGCAGCTTATCAATATTTTTATGTTGATGGAAAAAGAGGGACTTAGCCTTCCTCTTGTTCAGGTGAGTGGTAGTGAGAAAGGAGTAAATCTATTAACCGCCCATGGTTCTAAAGGCCTGGAATTTGATCATGTTTTTTTAGCAGGATGTAACGCTTCTAACTGGGAGAAAAAAAGAAAGCCCGGAGGAGGTTACAGTTTCCCGGATACCATGTTCTCATCTCAACCCAAACAGAAAGAGGAAGAAGAATTAAGACGGCTTTTCTATGTAGCCCTGACAAGGGCGAAAATATACCTGCATATTTCTTATAGTCGTTTCAGGAATGACGGAAAAGATATGGAACCGTCTATGTTTATTGCTGAGATACAAGATAAACACAGCTTACCGGTTAAAAAAGTGATACTCGACAATGAAGTATTAAGTGATTTTGCCATGGTGCAATTTACTGCTGAAAAAGCACCGGAAATTGAAAAAACAGAAGCTGATTTTATTACCCAGATGTTGGATAAGTTTGTAATGAATGTAACTGCACTGAATAATTATCTCAAATGCCCTTTGCAATTCTATTTCCAAAATCTTGTACGTGTACCTTCCGGTAAATCCGAAGCAACGGAATTTGGCTCAGCCGTTCATTACGCGTTACAAAGGCTTTTTGAAAAAATGCAGCAAACAGAAAAATTCCCGGCTAAGTCTGAATTTGTAAATGATTTTGACTGGTATATGAGCCGGCACAGGGAAAGTTTTACGAAAGAACAGTTTGCTAGAAGAATAGAATATGGACAGGAAGTATTAAGCAATTATTATGATCAGTATATCCATTCCTGGAATACAATTGTGGCAGTAGAACGAAATATCCGCAATGTGGTTGTAGATGGAGTTCCGTTAAAAGGCAAACTGGACAAATTGGAATTTGATGGTAAATCCGTAAATGTTGTAGACTATAAAACTGGCAATATTGACAATGCCAAGGATAAATTATTATCCCCGGGCGAAAAAAGTCCTGAAGGGGGTGATTACTGGCGTCAGGCAGTATTTTACAAGATCTTAATAGACAATTATGAGCAGAAAAACTGGCAGGTTATCAGTGCGGAATTTGACTTTATAGAGCCTGATAAAAAGAAGATATATAGAAAGGAGAAGATTGTGATAACACCTGCCGATACAACAACTGTAACACAACAGATCAAAACTGTGTGGCAAAAAATACAGAAAAGGGATTTTTATACCGGCTGTGGTAAACCAGATTGCCATTGGTGCAACTTTGTAAAAACCAATAATATGGCTATTGCATTGCATGATTTATCGGAAAACGAGGAAGAATCCGAATAAAAATTACGTTTCCGTTCACAATCCTTTTTCGTAATCAGCTGGCATGAGTTCTATATTTGCCAATCGTTCAAAATCCATACATGAAAAGTTTCTTTATACAGTTTGCTATTGTTCTGATGATTCTCTTTCGGGTGATACTGCTGAGTTCCTGTGCCAATATCATCCCACCCGGAGGCGGACCCAAAGACTCACTGCCGCCCAAACTGGTAATGTCATTACCAAAAGACTCTGCCACCAATGTTTCGCCTAAAATAATCACACTTACTTTTGATGAATATGTAACGCTGCAAAGCGCACAACAGGAATTGATCGTTTCTCCTACTTTAAAAAATTCACCCTTAATCGATTCTAAACTCCGGGTAGTTACTATAAAATTAAATAGGGACAGTTTTGAAGCCAATACAACCTATTCTTTAAATTTTGGCAATGCGATCAAGGATGTAAATGAAGGAAATATTGCAAAAGGCTTTACCTATGTTTTTTCAACAGGCAACTCACTTGATCATGGTATTTATAAAGGTAAAGTGATACTAGCCGAAACAGGTAAAATTGATTCTTCGCTGGTTGTTATGCTCCATAATAACCTTTCAGATACGGCGATTGCAAAAATAAGACCCCGGTATTATACTCGTCTTAATGGTAAAGGAGAGTTTAGTTTCAGGAACTTGCCGGAAGGTGTTTTTAATGTGTATGTATTGGAGAATAGTTTTTCCAATAGGTATACAGATAGCACAGAGATCTTTGCATTCAAAAATGAGCCGGTAACTATAGGAAACAATACTAAGCCAGATACCTTATTCGCTTACCAGGAAATAAAAAAGAAAGAAAAAACGGCTACTCCTTCATCTTCTCCCATAAAATTACCCGGATCAAACAAAGAAGATAAACGAGTTCGTTATACATCGAGTCTGGATAATGGCGAGCAAGACCTGTTATCGGACCTCGTACTTAATTTTACAAAAAAAATCAGCCATTTTGATAGTACAAAATTTGTGTTGACGGATACGAATTATCGTCCGTTGAATAACTATTCGATTACCCTGGATACAGGTAAAACAAAAGTAGTGTTGAGGTATTCCTGGAAAGACTATACCCCTTTGCGTCTTTTAATTGCCAAAGACGCTGTAGCTGATTCATTGAAAACAACTTTATCGAAAGCGGATACCCTGCGTTTTTTTACCAAAAGAGAATCAGATTATGGCAGTATCCGATTACGCTTCGGGAATCTGGATTTATCGAAAAACCCGGTACTTCAGATTTGGCAGAGTGATAAGCTACTGGAATCTGTGGTATTAACCGCAACTGAATTCAGGAGAAAATTGTTTCATGCCGGTAGTTATGACCTTCGTATTCTGTATGATAAAAATCGTAATGGAGTCTGGGATCCGGGGCATTTCTTTGGATATAAGCGTCAGCCGGAGATCGTTCAATTGATTCCTAAGGCACTTACTATCCGCGCTAACTGGGATAATGAAGTGAACATTCCATTATAATCAGGGAACCGTAACTTTGTTTCTGGAAATAAAAAATTTACCATGCCGCTTCCTTCTGTATTATTGGAAAATGCTGTTGCCGAATTTGCCAAATTACCTGGCATCGGTAAAAAAACCGCATTACGGCTGGTCTTACACTTATTAAAAAAAGAAGTAGCAGAAGTACAGCAGTTTGGAGAAGCTATTACAAAAATGCGAAGAGATATTAAGTTTTGCCAAAGATGCTTTAATGTGAGTGATGGTGATATTTGTTCTATTTGCTCCAATTCCATGCGTAATCAACGTATGATCTGTGTAGTAGAAAATATCCGTGATGTAATTGCCATTGAAAGTACCCAGCAACTCAGCGGAACCTATCATGTACTGGGTGGCATTATTTCTCCATTGGATGGTATTGGACCGGACCAGCTAACCATCGAATCGCTAGTGAACCGAATCATGAAAGAGGAAACCGAAGAACTGGTTTTTGCGTTAAGTCCAAATATACTGGGAGACACAACCATTTACTATATCCAGAAAAAAATCGCTCATCTCCCCTGTCGCATCACCACCATTGCGCGAGGCATTGCTTTTGGGGGAGAGCTCGAATACGCTGACGAAATGACCCTTTCTCGCAGTATAGCGAATCGGTTACCCATACAGCAGTATGTAAAATAACCCTCCTTATCGTTGCCATAATTTTAAGTAACATTTCGGGTCTTATTCCATCTCAATCCCCTATCAGCTCAATCAGGAGGCAAATCCTTTATAGACCCGGCTTTGCTTATATTTTGTTTTAACCATTCTGGTCTTTATCTTTACGGCTTATTCAGGCAGATTTGTTTATTGTTCAGCCTGTTACTCCGCTTTCTGCGGAATGTAAAGAACTAATAAACGTTTTACAGTGCTCACTCCTACACTCTCTAAAGCGTTTACAGTTCTGTATAATAAACTATGCCGGCAACGGAATAGATAAAAATGTAAACGATGGATATCAGAAAAGAACTTGAAAAAAGAATATTGGTGATAGATGGTGCTATGGGCACCATGATTCAGAGGCATAAACTGGAAGAAACCGATTACCGAGGCACCCGCTTTGCAAACTGGCATACCGATGTAAAAGGTAATAATGACCTGCTTTGTATTACCCAGCCACAAATTATCAAAGGTATTCATAAACAATACCTGGCGGCAGGTGCGGATATTATAGAAACCAACACGTTTAGTAGCACTGTGATAGCTATGGCAGATTACGATATGCAATCTCTGGCATACGAACTAAATACTGCTGCGGCCAAGTGTGCAAGAGAGGCTATTAACGAATTTATAGCGGAAAACCCAGGCGCTGCACCAAAATTTGTTGCAGGAGCTATCGGGCCGTTAAATAAGACCCTGAGTTTATCTCCTGATGTAAATAATCCTGGATATCGTGCCGTTAGCTTCGACGAAGTAGTAAATGCCTATTATGAACAAATCCGTGGTTTAGTAGATGGAGGTGTTGATTTGTTATTGATAGAAACCATATTTGATACCCTGAATGCAAAGGGGGCTATCTATGCAGCAAAAAAATACTTTAGGGATAAAAAAATGGCGGAGCTGCCGATCATGATCAGCGGAACCATTACCGACGCTTCGGGCAGAACACTTAGTGGACAAACCCTGGAAGCATTTTATACCTCTGTCATGCATGCAAACCCCTTAAGTGTTGGGTTGAATTGTGCACTGGGTGCGGCAGAAATGAGAAGCCATATTGAAGAGCTTTCTCAAATAGCGGCCTGTTATACATCCGCGTATCCAAATGCCGGCTTACCTAACGCTATGGGTGAATATGATGAGCAACCCCATGAAACAGCTCATTTTATTGAAGAATGGGCTAAAGAAGGATTCGTAAATATTGTGGGTGGCTGTTGTGGAACAACCCCGGATCATATCAAACATATTGCCGATAACGTTAATCACATTACACCAAGGCCTTTGCCTGTTTTAGAAGTTGTAGAATAAAAATCACAATTCTTAGCTTCTTTTTCTTACTAAAATTGAATTATGGCTTCCCCAGTAACTATTAAACCTTACCTGCGATTATCCGGCCTGGAACCTTTGGTTATCAGACCTGAAACAAATTTTGTGAATGTAGGCGAAAGAACTAATGTGACGGGTTCTAAAAAATTCGCAAGACTAATCCGGGAGAATAAATATGAGGAAGCTTTATCCGTTGCCCGGCAGCAGGTAGAAAGCGGTGCACAAATATTAGATGTAAATATGGATGATGCGATGCTGGATGGAGTAGCAGCCATGACTACATTCATGAATCTTATACAAAGTGAGCCAGATATCGCCAGGATACCCATCATGATCGATAGTTCCAAATTTGAGATCATACAAGCCGGCTTAAAATGTGTTCAGGGCAGATGTATTGTGAATTCAATCTCCATGAAAGAAGGAGAAGAAAAATTCATAGAACAGGCTTTTATCTGCAAAGCGTTTGGCGCGGCGGTAATTGTGATGGCTTTCGATGAAGTGGGCCAGGCCGATACCAAACAAAGAAAAGTTGATATCTGTAAAAGGGCTTATCAAATATTAACCAAAAAAGTTGGCTTTCAACCACAGGATATCATTTTTGACCCTAATATTTTCGCTATTGCCACGGGTATTGAGGAACATAATAACTATGCAGTTGATTTTATTGAAGCTACCCGAGAGATTAAACAATTGATGCCTTTAACAAAAGTAAGTGGCGGGGTATCTAATGTCTCTTTTTCTTTCAGAGGCAATGATCATGTTCGCGAAGCCATCCACGCTGTATTCTTATACCATGCAATTAAAGCAGGAATGGATATGGGTATCGTAAATGCCGGACAATTGGTTATCTATGATGAAATCGAGCCCGTTTTGCGTGAGTTATGTGAAGATGTTATCCTAAACAGAAACAATGATAACAATGAAGCAACCGAAAAACTGATTATTCATGCCGATACAGTAAAGGCCAAGGGCAAAGTAGAAGTAAAAGATGAAGCCTGGAGAAATGATACTGTAGAAAAGAGGCTTTCGCATTCGCTGGTAAATGGGATTACAGATTATATTGAAGCAGATACTGAAGAAGCCCGACAAAAATATCCGACTCCGCTTGAAGTAATTGAAGGCCCTTTAATGGATGGAATGGGAATAGTGGGAGATCTTTTCGGGGCAGGGAAAATGTTTCTGCCACAGGTGGTAAAAAGTGCCCGTGTAATGAAAAAAAGTGTAGCAGTTTTAACGCCTTATATAGAAGCAGAAAAAGAAGAAAGAAAACAGGCACATCTTGCCGCCGGAACTACCAATAGTGAAGCTGCCGGTGCTGCAAAAATCTTACTTGCAACCGTAAAAGGAGATGTGCATGATATCGGGAAAAATATTGTTGGGGTTGTTTTAGGTTGTAATGGGTATGATATTATTGATTTGGGGGTAATGGTACCGGCAGATAAAATCTTAGAGACCGCTCAAAAAGAAAATGCTGATATCATTGGCTTAAGTGGTTTGATTACGCCTTCACTTGATGAGATGGTACATATTGCCAAAGAAATGACCCGGCGTGGAATGACGCAACCATTAATGATTGGCGGTGCTACTACATCACGCATTCATACGGCTGTAAAAATTGCCCCCGAATACAATGCGGGGGTTGTGCATGTATTGGATGCTTCCAGAAGTGTAACCGTTGCAGGATCGCTTTTAAACAAAGATCAAAAAACAGATTTTTTATCCGGACTCAAAGAGGAATACATAAAACTCAAAGAGAGTTTTGATAATAAGAAACCCGTTAAATCTTACCTAAGCTATCAGGAAGCCCTCGCTAATAAAGTAGTGGTTGACTGGACTAACTATTCTCCTGTTACGCCAACATTTACTGGCACCCGGGTATTTGAAGATTTTGACCTAAGCACATTACGTTCATATATTGATTGGAAACCTTTTTTTATTGCCTGGGAAATGCATGGCAATTTTCCGGCAATTCTCACTGATGAAATTGTAGGTAAAGAAGCAACTAAATTATTTAATGACGCAAATTCATTATTGGATAAAATTATATCCGAGAAATGGCTTACCGCAAAAGGTACTATTGGCTTCTGGGAAGCGGGTAGTGATGGAGATGATCTTGAAATCATAGATGGAAATAGAAAAATTCGTCTTTCCTTTCTTCGTCAGCAGATTAAAAAAGCTCCCGATCAGCCCAATTTGTCATTAGCAGATTTTATCATGCCTGCATCCTTTGACAAAAAAGACTTTATAGGCGCATTTGCCGTTACTATTCATGGCATTGAAGAACATGTGAAAAGGTTTGAAAAAAATCTAGATGACTATAATAAAATTATGCTGCAAGCACTTGCTGACAGACTGGCAGAAGCATTCGCAGAAGCGTTGCACCTGCAAACCAGGAAAGAATTCTGGGGGTATGATATAGAAGAACAATTAAGTAATGAGGATCTAATAAAAGAGCAATATACAGGTATTCGCCCGGCGCCAGGATATCCTGCTTGTCCAGATCACACAGAAAAATATAAATTATTTGACCTTTTGCGTGCTACCGAAACAATTGGTATTCAACTTACCGAAAGTCTAGCCATGTACCCGGCTTCTTCGGTATGTGGCTGGTATTTTTCCCATCCGAAAAGTCAGTATTTCGGAGTTGGAAAAATTCAGAGAGACCAGCTTGAGGATTATGCAAAACGAAAAAATATGTCTATCGAATTAGCAGAAAGATGGCTGAGTCCTGTTCTGGAATAACTAAATTTGTATAATTATTATCAGAAATAAGAATTGTATGCGCGCTACGAGGTTGGTGTTTTGTGTGTTAATGATCATTCCTTTCATTACACTTGCACAAGAACAAAAAAAGAAAAAAGAAAGAAAAGGGGAGTTTTATTTTTCCTGGGGATATAATAAAGAATGGTATACCAATTCAAATGTGAGAGTAAGTCAGCCAGGCTTACATAACAATTATACGCTCAGTAATGTGCAATCTCACGATCATCCGGGATGGGATGAAGGAAGCCTGTTAAAAATACCACTCAGCATTCCGCAGTATAATTACAGGGTTGGCTATTTCTTTGATAAAGAGAAGGGGCTTGCTTTTGAGATCAATTTTGACCATACCAAACACATACTTACTGATGGTCAGCAAATGAAATTAACCGGCACACTCAATGGCAGGTCGGTAGATACTTCCATCAATTTCTCTAAAGCAAATGGCTTTTATTATTACCTGAATAATGGGGCCAATTTTTTGCTTTTTAATATTGTAAAAAGATGGCATTGGCTACAAAGCAGTAATAAAAATTTCGTTGTTGACGCACTTGCGAAAGGTGGAGTGGGTCCACTGATACCCCATGTTGAGAATAGTTTATTTGGCCAGTTAAATGACAAAGGCTTTCAACTTGGCGGCTGGAATATGGGGGTTGAAGGGGCCGTTCGAGTTACTTTTTATCAGCACCTATATTTAGAGTTTACCAATAAAATTGATTACGCACGATATTCCGGTCTTAAAGTTTACCAGGGCACTGCTACAGAGGCATTTGGTACTTATGAAATGGTTCTGAATTTAGGATATACGATTCAGGCAGGAAAAAGGATGCATTAATATAGATAATACTTCACTAAAACAGCACTATCTTTTTTCTAATAACCACCATAATCTTTTCCGGGGTTTAACCGTAAAATGATTGGCGATATATGCCTGAATGTACTGCATGGCTTCATCAATATCGTCGGTTAATAATAAAAGTTTTTTATCATCGGCAGCGATGGTTTTTTCTTCAACCATCTTATCAAATACCTCTACCAGGGGTTGAAAAAAATCTTTTCCAAAAAGAACAATTGGAAAATCATTGATCACTTTTGTCTGAGCCAAAGTAATGGTTTCAAAGAATTCATCCATGGTACCAAAACCTCCTGGCATGATAATAAAAGCATACGAATATTTTACCATCAGTACTTTTCTGGTAAAAAAATAATTGAACGTAAGCCATTTGGTCATATACGGATTGGGGTGCTGCTCATAGGGTAATTTAATATTACACCCAACCGATGCTCCATCGTTTTCAAAAGCACCCCTGTTGGCTGCTTCCATAATGCCCGGTCCGCCACCTGTCATAGTAGTAAAACCCAATTCTGCAATACGTTTCCCGAATTCCCTCGCAACTTTGTAATAATGATGGTCCTCTGTAAATCTGGCTGACCCAAAAACGGTAATACATGGTCCCATAAAATGAAGGGCCCTGAATCCTTTAATAAACTGAGTGAAAACATCCCATGCAAAAAGAAATTCGTTCATTCTTGGTTTTGGGCCATCCAGGTAAACCGATGTTTTTGCAGGAATAATACGCTTATTATTTTCCATAAACTCTTAACTTTCAATATTGAGTCAATTTAGCATAAAATTTGCTGCTATGAACTTAAGATTAACTTAGTTGTTTATGCAAGTAAAAAACAAATACTTTTTTTTGCTCCTGTTATTGCTTATGCACATGAGCAATGCCCAGAAAAGAATTAAACTTGAACAAGTAACCTGTTTTTCATCGGTTGGACCAATTATGAATTATTGGCAAGATGAACAGGTAAAAACTTCATTTATAAATGACCTTAGGCAGGTGCTTCTAACTAAAGCCTCTCTTATTATCCCAGATACACTCAAAGTTCCCCCCATTTCAATTGCCAAAAGTTTGCTGGGCTCAGATCATGCAAGGATCATTTTTACAGATCCCGATACCAGTACGTTACATCTATATTTAGATATTTATGAGATAGACCCAATTAGTTTTTTCTCAAAAGTTTATAAGAATTCAAGAGATACTAATCTGGTTAAAAGATCAAGGAGTGTTTTTGTTCTAGAAGCCTGGCTATTCGATAGTAAGAAAAAGAATTTATTCAACGAATCACTTGATATCAGTGTAATACCTTCTGAAACATTGGGTATGGGTAATTTATTTACCAATAGTCTGCAATACAATATGCTTGCAACCATACCCATCGGGTTTACCGCAATGTTAAAAACCGGTTGGAATATACTATTTGATACAAGCAGTAATATTCAACTCGTTGAAATGAAAGTGCCGGCGGCTTTTATGGCTGATAATTATGTTCAGCCTCTTACTTTCCAAAAGGATAAGATACTTGTAAAAACAAAAAAGGATATTAGCACATTTCGATATTTAGATAAAATTGAAATGATCCGAATGGGCGACCTTTTATATGAAGAACTAAAAACCAAAGGGAAGAACATTCAGAAGTATCCTTTAGATATAGCAAATGCAATAGAAAACGCAAGCAATTCTTCAGCATCTGATTTTGTATTCACTAGTCAGACTTGTCGCGATGTGATCCGGGATAAGAATTACCTGGTTAAACTTTTCGTACAGGTAAATCCTTATTCCCATGCAACCAATCCAGATCAAATGTTTACTAATTTTTTACCTGGAAATTTACACCTGCTTTTAAATGATAAGGATACAATAGCCAACTTTACAATTGAAAAAGGTGTGACCGATATTACAGGGAAAAAAATATTTCCCGGGAAAGTATCCAACGGAGTTGATACGAGCTCATTTTTTATTTTAGATAAACAGTCAACCGGCTGGCCTGTTACCTATAATTATGTCGTATTAGGTTTGATAAATAAGCAGGTTTTTTCTATTCAATGTAGTGGAAGTGAAAATAGTATTAAAGAGATCTACCTTAACGGGAAATTAGTTTGCATTGCACAGGGTATATTTAATCCGGAAAAATTTGTGGTGTTTGACCCTCAATTGGCTCCTGATTTATTAAACCAATTATTGATTATTGCATTTAACCATTTCTTTATTTAATACAAACCAGCTATATGCGTATCATCTCTTACAATGTTAATGGTATTCGGTCTGCCATCAATAAAGGGTTTATTGAATGGTTAAAAACAGATCCGGCAGATATTATTTGTTTACAGGAAACCAAAGCTGTAAAGGAAAATATAGATACCCAACCCATTGAAGACCTGGGCTACCAGACTTACTGGTTTTCTGCTCAAAAAAAGGGGTATAGCGGGGTAGCTATTTTCACTAAAATAAAACCAGATAATATTGAATATGGGCATAAACTCGAACAGAGCGATTTTGAAGGAAGGGTAATACGAGCAGATTTTGGAAAGCTCACACTAATCAATGCTTATTACCCATCCGGAACCAGTGGGGAGGAAAGACAAACCTACAAATACCAATGGCTGGATGAGTTTTTTGATTATTTACAACTACTTAGAAAAACCCGGCCGCAACTGGTAGTGGTGGGTGATTATAATATAGCCCATACGCCTATTGATATACACGACCCCAAAGGAAATAAAAACTCTTCCGGCTTTTTACCTGAAGAAAGAGCCTGGATGGATAAATTTCTTCAAAATGGATGGGTAGATACTTTCCGCTTGCTTCATCCGGAAACCACAGGTGCTTATTCATGGTGGAGCCAGCGTTTTCCTTCTGTAAGATTACAGAATAAAGGATGGCGGATTGATTATATCTGTATTACAGATAGTTTGAAAACAAAACTAAAAGATGCCCGCATCTATCCCGATGTTAAACAGAGTGATCATTGCCCTATTTACGCTGAGATAACCCATTAAGCCCAATATTTGCGGGCTGTATCATACAAATACGATGAATACATGTATATCTATAATATTACCACAAAAGTAAGCTGGTCAATTCATGAAGGTTGGGTGCAATGGATGAAGGAAACGCATATACCTGAGATCATGCAAACCGGATGTTTTACAGAATACCGCTTTGTTCAGTTATTGGAAACAGATGAATCGGAGGGACCCACTTACGCAACCCAGTTTCATGCACCCAGTTTGGAAGCTTATAACACCTATCTTTCTCAATTTGCCCCTGACCTTCGCTCAGATGCCATCAAAAAATGGGGCGATCATTTTATCGGATTTCGCTCGCTGATGAAACTTGTGCATTGAGTGTGGAAACTTTACCAAATTCATTTTGGTAATCATAAATCTTCGTTATATTCCGCTGAAACTCGCTAGGGTATTGAATTACAGCCCGTGTATGCTGAAACCCTTATCCACACTCGCTTTCATTGAATTAAACAGTATAAACACGCTACGTTTTTTATTTTCAAAATCGGCTGAAATCCTTTATACATAGGTGTTTTACAGGAAATAACCGAATTTAAAAAATAGTAAAATTATTTTTCTGATTGAGAAAAGCGAATAAATTTGTTGCTCTAATTAAAACATTAAAAACACTTCTATGAACAAAGCTGAATTGATTGCTCAGATCGCTGAAGATGCTGGCGTAACAAAAACACAAGCTAATGCTGCCCTGGATTCTTTTGTAGGTGCAGTTACTAAAACATTAAAGAAAGGTGACAAAGTAACTTTAGTTGGTTTTGGTACTTTTTCTGTATCTAAACGTGCTGCTCGTACAGGACGTAATCCGCAAACTGGTGCTGCCATTAAGATTAAGGCTAAGAAAGTTGCAAAATTCAAAGCTGGTAAAGAATTAAGCGCGAAGCTCTAATTTTTCAAACAAATTGAATAGAGAAACCCCGCCTTTCGCGGGGTTTCTCTATTTTTGTGCCTAGCATTCTTCATTTAAAAAAAACAAATCATGGGCAGAGGTGACAAAAAAACCGCAAAAGGAAAAAGATTTCAAGGTTCATTTGGCAAAAGCAGACCAGCTAAAGCCAGTAAATCCAAAAAACCAGTGGTGAAAGCTTCCTAGTAGGATTCTTTTTCTGATGGTTACGATATTGTAAAAGCAGTACCTATTGGTAACTGCTTTTATTTTTTCTTGCTGGCCAGTTCTTCAATTGCACGGACCAGTTTATCTAGATCTTGCAATTTGGTATATACATGCGGCGTTATTCGCACACAGGAAATATTTTCCCAAACAATACCTACTGTATGAATCTTATAGGTATTAAATAAAGCATTATCCAATTCTCCGGGCGTCATTCCATCAATGGTTACTCCACAAATGGCGCAGGAATACTGGGGCTTAAATGAAGTGTGAATTTTTACATTCGGAATATCTTTCACTCTGCCAGCCCAATAATTTTTCAGGTAGCGTATCCGCTCTTCTTTTCGCTTGCTGCCAATAGCATTCTGAAAATTAACGGCTTCTCCTATTCCCTGCTCAATCGGAAAGCTTCTTGTTCCAAGGGTTTCAAATTTGCGGATATCTTCACTTTTTGGTTTATCGTTACAAACCAGTGGCCATATTTTTTCAATTTTCTCCTTTTTGATCCATAACATACCACTTCCTATTGGAGCACTTAAAAATTTATGCAGACTTGTTCCAAAATAATCGCAGCCCAGATCGGGTATTTTATAATCCAATAAACCAAAAGAATGCGCACCATCTACAATTACTTCGAGCCCATGCTTTTTTGCCATCTGGGCAATCTTTTTCACCGGCATGATCTGTCCAATCCAGTTGATGATATGCGTTACATGTAAAATTTTGGTTTTGGGCGTAATCGCATTTTCATACGCTGCAACAATCTCCTCGTCATTTTCAATAGGAAATTGAAAGTTCAATTGTGTATATACGATCCCTTCCCTTTGTACTCGTTGACGCCAGGCATTGATCATATTCGGATAATCCTGTTTTGTACCAATTACTTCATCACCAGCTTTCATATCCAATCCAAAAATGACGGTATTCAGTGATTCCGTTGCATTTCTGTTAACCGCTATTTCCTCAGGGTCACAACCAGCCAGTAAAGCCAGTTTCTGTCTGAGTGGTTCCCTTCCCTGATCAAGAATCCGCCACATATAATAGGAAGGTCCTTCATTTGACATTCTGTTATAACGCTCAACTGCTTCCTGAACCACCCTGGGAGAAGGGCTCACGCCTCCATTATTCAATATAATCAGGTTTGAATTGACCGTAAAGGATTGTTGTATCACACTCCAGTAATCCTCATCCATGGCCGCAGCTTCAGGCGAAAGATGGTTGATTCTGGCCCCTGCCTGTTCCCAGGAGGCAGCATGCAATTGATTAAACAAACTATTAGCAGAAAATGCACCTGCTAATAAACCCATTTGGTGTAAAAATTTTCTACGTGGTTCCACTTCTTTGATTTTAGGAAGAAAGTTAATGATTCTTCGGATTATTCAGCCGCTTATCTTTGCATAGAAATTAAAATAAATGAGGAAGAAAGGGTTTCTGGCAATGTGTTTTATAGGGGTCTGCGCAGTTCAGGCTATACAAGCCCAATGTTCTATTTGTACCAAAACGGCTTCTCAATTGGGTGCGGGGCCTGCCAGTGCGCTGAATTCTGCCATTCTTTACCTTGCCGCCGCCCCATTTGCCATAATGGGTTATATCGGATATCGTTGGTGGAAAAATGAAAAACAAATCAACAGAACCTGATAGTTTTCAAAGTATCCATTTCTTTTAAGAAAGATATTTTTTTATAAACTGATAGAGATTTGTATTCTCTGAATTTTCCCATTCTTTTTTTAGGGCTGTTTTGCTAATATCCTGCATTCGGTATTGTTGAATCAACTGAAAAGATTTCTCCGCTAATAACCAGAATTTTTTATCAGTTGATTGTACCAACTGCTGGTGATCCAATATAGCATTATATAAAATATCTATCCCTTCTTTTTGCGAAGCCACTGTTTTCAGCACCGGAATGACTTGTTCTGATCGTTGAAAAGCAGGAGCCAACATTAATCGTAGATTCTTTACAAAAGAATCCGCATCAGGTCTGTCGGCTTTATTTACTACAAAAATATCGGCTATTTCCATTAAGCCGGCTTTCATGGTTTGTACCTCATCTCCTGCTTCCGGTACCAGAATCACTACGGTTGTATCAGCGAGGCCCGCAATTTCAATCTCACTTTGTCCTACCCCCACCGTTTCTACAATAACCTGGTCAAATCCCGCTGCTTTCATTAAATCAGCGATTTCAATGATCTTCGGATGTAACCCGCCCAGGCTACCCCGGGTAGCTAAAGATCGAATGAAAACACTCGGATGATTATACCATTCACTCATCCGAATCCTGTCGCCCAATAATGCACCCAGGTTAAAAGGAGAAGAAGGATCTACACAAAGAACCCCTACTTTCTTTTGCTGTTCGACCATTTTACCGATCAAACTGTCTACCAGCGTGCTTTTGCCGGCGCCGGGCGGACCAGTAATACCAATAATTTTTGTGGGGGAGACAGGCAAACGCTCTAACAAACCTTGGTAGCCCTCCACCGCATTTTCGACAAGGGAAATGGTTCGGGCCAATGATTTTACATTGCCTTGCAAGATATCTTGTAATAATTCATCCCACATGATTGCTAAAGTAACCCGGATGAACGAATTTAGACGCATGATGCAAAGAGTGTTGAAAAATAAAAAGTCTGAACAGCTGGTTATCCTGTTTCTTATTTTGTTGATAGCCGGACTTTTCTTTAGCCGGGCATTGCTTTCTTTTGCTTCGTTGGCAATGGCCCTTCCCTTTGTATATCATATGAAAGATATCTACCGAAATAAACTATTGTTATTGGGTATTGGTTTAATCTTGCTGCCTGTTCTAATAACAGGTATTTACAGTGATGATAAAGTAAGATGGATAAATAGTGTATTGGTAAAAATTCCCCTACTTACCCTGTTTCTTGGATTGGCATATACCCGGATTCCAGAAAAGGTCTGGAACAATTTAATCCTATTTTACCTGGTATTGGTTTCCATAGCCTGTTGTTGGAGTCTCTGGCGTTATTTTTCGGACCCATATACCATTCAGCAAAGCTATCTGAAAGCAAAAGTTCTGGCCACCCCAGCTGATAATGATTATGTGAAATTCAGCTGGATGGTGGTAACAGGCTTCTTTTTAGGTATTAAATTATTGGGTAAAATGCCTTTTAACCGGTTGTACCTGGCTATTTCATGCATCCTTGTTTTTCTGGCACTATATCTGCATTTACTGGCGGCTAAAACGGGGCTACTTTGTTTGTATACTGGTGGCCTTATTTACCTTTTTTTCATCTGCTTTATTCAAAAAAAATGGAAGTTGGGTGTCATTCTATTTTCTTGCATCCTCATTTTTACCGTATTCACTTATGATTTATTCCCAACCTTACGCAACAGGGTTCAATATATTGTATATGATTTTGGTAATTATTCAAAAGGCCATTTTTTACCCGGTTATAATGATGCTGCCAGGTGGTTATCGATGAAAGCAGGATATGCTGTTATGCAGGAAAATCCGATTATGGGGGTTGGGTTTGGCGACATAAAAACGGCTGTAGCTGCATGGGATGTAAAAAATTACCCGACCAGTTACGAATATGAGCGTTTTCTACCTACCAATGAATGGCTGGTTTACGGGGCTGGTAGTGGATGGCCCGGTATGCTTTTATTTAGCATTGGGTTAGCATTGTTGCTTTTCCTCACCACAGCAAAAGATCCGGTATCAGTTATTCTGGCAGTAATCAGTTGCATCCCTTTTGTAACAGATGATTCGTTAGAAGGACAATATGGTGTAATATTATTGGCTTTTATTGCTTTCTTTGGGCAACAGAAATTTTCAAAACAGGAGCAATCATATGAAAAGCCCGTTTAGCGTAGTCATTATTTGTAAGAACGAGGCACATAATATTGTCAGGATATTGGCTATTGTCCATCGTATTTCGAACGATGTAGTGGTAGTAGACAGTGGAAGCACAGATGGAACACAGTCCCTCGTGTCTGCCGCTGGTGCTGTTTTGCTGGAAACAAATTGGGAAGGATATGGAAATAACAAAAACAAAGGGGTAGCGATTGCTAAAAATGACTGGATACTTTCGCTAGATGCCGATGAAGTGCCAGATGAAACGTTACTAAATGAATTGGAGAATATTTCGCTGGAAGAGTTTAGTGTAGTGTATAATATGAAAAGACGGGCATTTATTGGAGATACTATGATACGTTATGGTGATTGGGGTAATGATAGTTGTATACGCGTGTATAACAGAAAACATACCCAATGGAATCTGGCCGAGGTTCATGAAACCCTTAGCTTGCCTGAAAATACCAAAACGATTACGCTAAAAGGGTATTTACATCATTACACCTCCAGGAATATTCATGATTTTGCATTGAAAACGGTAAAATATGCCTCACTAAGTGCATCCGAATATTACCAAAGAGGGAAAAAAGCAGGGTGGGTAAAACTATATATCTCCGCTCCGTTTTCCTTTATCAAAAATTATATTTTTCGATTGGGCTTTTTAGATGGTCGCGCTGGTTATACGGTAGCCAAAATGAATGCTTTCTATACCTGGTTAAAGTATAGTCAACTGAAGGAATTAAACAATCAATCTAAGAAATCAGTCTAACGCATACATTTGTTGCATGACTAATTTTATTCCGATATTCCCTCTCGGTATTGTAGTATATCCGGGGGAACAATTAAACCTGCATATTTTCGAATCACGCTATAAAGAATTGATTAATGAATGCTATGCAGAAGCAAAACCCTTTGGTATTCCCACAGTGTTAAATAATGGGGTAGCAGATATTGGCACCCTGGTAGAAATCGTTGAAATTGTTGAAGTATACCCTGACGGGAAAATAGATATCCGAACCAAGGGATTGGATGTTTTCAGGATACTGGAAATCGTGAAATCTATTCCCGAAAAACAATATAGCGGTGCGATTGTGAATTACCCGGAAAATAATACCAAAACAAGCATAGCCCTTGTAGAAAAAGTATTGACAGGTATTCGAAGTCTGCATAAACTTTTAAACGTAACCAAAGATTTTAAAAAAGAGTTGTCAGCACTAAGTAGTTATGACCTGGCACATCATGCAGGCTTGTCGCTGGATGAAGAATATGAACTACTTGGTTTGATGCATGAACTGCAAAGACTGGAATATTTGAAACGCCACCTTCAAAAAGTGCTTCCTGTAGTAGCCGGAATGGAAACGCTAAAAGAAAAGATTCAGTTAAATGGTCATTTTAAAGAATTAAAAGGGTTTAATTTAGACCTCTAAGTTTCTTATATGCAAACAACTTTATGTTTTGATTTTGGGAACACCCGCTTAAAATGTGCTGTTTTCAAGGACCGCGATTTTTTTGTAGAGAAAGTACTTGAGCAGGCAGACATGGCTTCTGTTAAAGCCTTGCTGGATGAATTTGTTCCAAATAAATCCATACTATCTTCTGTTATCAATCACTCCCCCTATATTGAGGAATTGTTGGCAAAATATACACGCTTTCATAAACTGGGTTACGGTAGCAAATTGCCATTAACCAGTCCGGTTGGCAAACCCGAAACCATTGGGGCAGACCGGTTGGCTATTCTGGCTGCTGCTGTAGATATTTTTCCTAAGCAACATAGTCTGGCTATTGGATTGGGCACTTGCATAACGTATAATTATATTAATAACGCACACGAGTTCTTGGGTGGAAGCATATCTCCGGGAATGCAGATGCGCTTTCGGGCAATGCATGAGCAAACGGCTTTATTACCCCTGGTTAAAGCCGATAGTAATTTCCCTCTGGTGGGTTATGACACAAAAACCAATCTCTTGAGCGGAGTAATTCTGGGAATGGCTAAAGAAATCGATGGGATTATTGACGCTTACCAGGAAAAATATAATCACCTGAATGTGCTGATTACCGGTGGAGACATGCTTTTTCTTACACCGCTGCTTAAAAATAAAGTGCTGGCAGATCCCCAACTGCTGTATAAAGGCTTATATGCTATCAGTGAACTAAACAATTAAAATAAAAGGCCGGAGGTAGTTAATAATATCCTAGAAATTAATTTTCTGTGCCCATAGCCATCTGTTTATACGATCTTTACATCAGAATAGATTCATGAAAAAGATTTTACCCTCCTATACAAAAACACCTGCTCTGGTACTGGTTATCAGTGTGTTGTTGTGTGCTTGTGAAAATGACGTGGAGGCGGTAAGGGATCTGGGGCGGAAAAAACCCAGCATTGAAGAAGGGAAAAATATAGACAGCTATCTCAGCATGAATGGAAAAATGCAGGCAAGATTAACCGCGCCGGTTTTGATGCGATACCAGGGTGATAGCGCCCGCAAAGCAGAATTTCCTAATACACTGCATGTTGATTTTTATGATGACAGCATGAAAATCAAGAGTCAGTTAAGCGCCAATTATGGGCGTTATATGGAAAATGAGAACAAAGTGTTTCTTCGGGATAAGGTAGTAGCATTTAATACGGTGGGTGATTCCCTTTTTTGTGATGAATTGTACTGGGATAAAAACACAGAGAAATTTTATACCGATAAAAAAGTAATCATCAGTAAAAATTTTCGCAAAGACTATTTTGTAGGATATAATGGAATGACCTCCAGCCAGGATTTAAAAGATTTTCACCTGTTTACCATCCGCGACGGAAGTTATACAACGGTTTCTGACAGTATTGGTGCCGACAAACCAGTACCACCCCCTGCCCCTCCGGTTATTCCTGCCAAGAAAACAGCCCCTCCCAAATAAACCATTCATTTTATTTTGGTGCCAGGGGGAAACCTCCTTCGAAATTCTTCTGTTCTTCTGTTCCTCTGTTCAATATTCTCTACCTTGCATTACTAAAAACGAAATCATGGAATACAGAAGAATGGGCCGAAGTGGTTTACAATTAAGTGTTCTCAGTTTTGGAAGCTGGGTTACTTTTCACAAACAGATCGAAGACAATAGTGCCGATATGTTAATGGGCATTGCATATGATAACGGGATCAATTTTTTTGATAACGCAGAAGCCTATGCAGGTGGGGAAAGTGAGTTAATGATGGGCAGGGTATTAAAAGGTAAAAATTGGGATCGATCCTCTTATACGCTTTCCTCCAAAGCCTTTTTTGGCACCAGGGGTAAAGAAGCAAAACCGAACCAAACCGGGTTGAGCCGCAAACACCTGATGGAAGCCTGTCACGAAGCTTTGCAAAGATTACAAACCGATTACCTCGATATTTTTTTCTGTCACAGACCAGATATCAATGTTCCTATTGAAGAAGTTGTTTGGACCATGCATAACCTTATTCAACAGGGTAAAGTATTATACTGGGGAACCAGCCAATGGAGCGGTGCAGAAATTATGGAAGCACATAGGGTGGCCGATCGGTATCACCTGATTGCGCCAGTGGTAGAACAGCCACAGTACAATATGTTTGAACGATTTAAAGTAGAACTGGATTATTTACCTGTTTATCAGAATGCAGGCTTAGGCACTACTATCTGGAGTCCGCTTGCAGCAGGTTTCTTAACCGGTAAATACAATAACGGAATTCCGGAAGGAAGCCGCCTTGCGATTGAGGGATTTGACTGGCTTAAGAATCGATGGATTCAGGATGCAAAACTGGAAAAAGTAAAAAAAATAGGGCTACTGGCCAATGAAATGGGTGTTTCTTTAGCAGCATTAGCCATTGCATGGACTGTCAAAAACCCACATGTAACCACTTCTATACTAGGCGCAACAAAAAAAGAACAATTACTCGAAAACCTGAAAGCACTCAGTGTTTTACCGATGCTTACCGCCGAAATAATGGAAAAGATCGAAGGCATACTGTTGAATAAGCCGGTTTTAGATCTGGCATAATGTAAAAATATTGAATATCGAACAGGGAACACCGAATAAAGAAGTAGATTTATTCATCATTCCTTGTTCGTCTGTTCAACATACCCTGTTCGATATTCATCATTCCCTGTTCGCCTGTTCAATTTTCTTTTTTCTTCAATTGTGATTTTAATTAAAAAATCGACAATTTTTCCAACCTTTCCTACATCATACACTCTTATTATCGGATAACCTTATTTGGATCAGGCACCTAACATACAAACGGCTATTGTGAGAAAAGCCTGTAAAGGCGATGCAGAAGCTAAAGCCTGGCTTTACCGGCAGTATAATAAAGCTATGTTCAATATCTGCTTACGCATGACAGGCAACCGCAATGATGCAGAAGATATTCTGCAGGATGCATTTATTACAGCCTTTCATAACCTGAAACAACTTAAAGAGGCTGTTCAGTTTGGTGGCTGGTTAAAAAGAATTGTGGTAAATGAGTGTATCCGATTTAGTAAAAAGACGGTTTATTGGGCCGAATGGGAAGAGGAAAAAAATCTGTATTTACCGGTAGAAGAACCTGAATGGTGGAAAACAGTTGATTTTAATATCATTCACCAGGAAATCAAAGGTTTGCCAGATGGTTGCCGACAGATATTTAATCTTTATGTACTGGAAGATTATAGCCATAAAGCCATTGCAGAAAGTCTGGGTATCACAGAATCCACCAGTAAGAGTCAGTACCATCGGGCCAGACAATTATTAAAAGAAAGAATTGTGAAGCAATTACAGATACATGGATGAATTAAAAAAATACCTACAAAACCATAAGGATGAGCTCGATTTGGACGATCCCGGCCAAGTACTATGGGATAACATCCTGCAAAAAACTGAGCCAGTAAAAAAAGGAATTAGCCTTTTGATGATAATCAAATGGGCCGCTGCAGCTTGTATTCTTGTATTAGCAGGTATGGGTATACAACAATTCACCGCAAATAAAGCTGATAGTAAATCAATACAAGTCAGATCAGAGAAAAGAATTTCCACCCATGTTCAGGAAAACAAACCAATAGCCAATAGCCAACAGCCAATAGCTATCAGTGTTCCAAAACCAACAACCAATAGCCAACAGCCAATAACTGTCAGACCGGAGACGCGAATTTTTTTGCATGACATCGAAAGCAGTTTTACTCAGGTAATCAACCTACAGCGTTCAAGGATTAGCAATACCCCCATGTATACAGAAACACCAGATTATTTTAAAGATTTTACCATAGAAATCAGGCAGATGGAGAAAGATGAAAAACTAATCAAATCAGACATTGCAAAGCGCGGCATGACTGATGAATTACTTGATCACCTGATCAATCTGTACCAACAAAAGTTAAACACACTAAAACAATTACAAATTGAAATGAACAAGACCAATAACCGCTATAAACAAAGCCGTGGTCCTGTTGATTCAGTAAAAACCTATTTCCTGAATATTTAAAACAGATTTTACAATGAAAAACGTATTACGTAATACATTCTTTAGCGGATGCTTTATTCTTGCCAACATTATTACAGCAGGTGCACAATCGCAACAACCGGTCGGAGTCGCGAAAGCAAAAAATTCAACCGGAATAGGAGAATCTTCCAACGATTTGGCAACGGAAAAAGAGTTTAAGGAGGTCGCTGATCAAAAATCAAAAGAAGTGAGTAAGGAGATGGATGTTCCGAAAGGGGCAGATATCTATATTGAAAACTCTTCTCGTGCCATAGTTGTAAAAACCTGGAGCCAGCAAAAAGTAAAAATTACGACGACTGTTTACTATGAAGGAGAAAGTAAATTCACAGATGATGAGTGGATCGAAAAATCGAATCTGTCACTTAAAATTTTGGGGAATTCGGTAAAAATTAAATCAGGATTGAATAGTGGAACTTACTATTCCATTTCTGATAATAGCAACCAGATAACAGTTAGTGGTTATAGTATAAATGGTAATGCTGTTTTTAACAGGAATGGCCAGAATATTAGCCAAAAAAATATCCTGAAAAAAATGCTAACCATTACTGTTCCTTCTGGAAGTAAACTCGATATCGAAAGTAAATACGCCAATGTAGAACTCCCAGATAATATTGGCGATCTGAATCTTGATATTAGTAACGGAAATCTTGATGCGGGTAATCTTAGCAAACTAGTGCTTCGTTCAAAATATTCCAATATTAATCTGGGAGATGTGAAATCGGCTGAGGTGGAAATTTCCAATGGTCGTTTTAGTGCTAAAAATATTGATGAGTTGGATATTGACAGCAAATATTCCACTATTGAAATGGCGATGGCTAAAAAAATTGCACTACGCAGCACAAATGATGAATACGAATTGGAAGAAGCGGGAGAAGTAAGTGGTAGAAAAACATATGGCAACCTGCGTATTACCAAATTAAATAACTCTATCGATCTCGAAGGCAGTAATTCTGATATAAAAATCAGAAACCTGGGTGCTAGTGCGAGTCTTGTTAAACTAAACGACAAATATGCTGATATAAGAATTCCTCTTCACAATACTAAAAATTTCTATATTGATTTTGCTGGTGCTTATAGTTCTGTATATGGAAATTTTGAAAAGACCCCCGTTGCTTTTACAACTACAACAGATGAAAATGCAAAAAAACCTACTTCTACCACAATTACTGGTTCAGGTGGTCAGTCAACCGCTGGTGAAATTAATCTACAAGGCAGACCCTCAGCAAACAGATCAGACGGTCAAAGAATATTGGTTACAGGGAAACAATTTCCCGGCAGCATGAGTTTTTATAGCGATAATAATTCACCTTCTCATTTTACTGCCAGCAGCGGTGATGGCAAAGGATTGAAAATTGATATCAAATGCCAGAATTGCACTGTCGATTTCAAATAACCCCCGGTATTTTCTCATGTGCATATATCTCACAATGCCGGTTGCTTATGTTGTAAGTATCGGTGACCGTACCCCGTTTCAACGGGGTACTTGTGTGTATGGGATCGTCGCTGTTTTTGCAAAACAGATTTTTTATGCTATTTTTCCTATATGACTGAGCTATATACCATTATATGGATAGCAGTGACCCTGATTCTTATCGGTTTTTTTGCAGGTTATGAAATTGCATTCGTAAGTGCTAACCGTCTTAGTATAGAGTTGAAGAAAAAACAGGGAAAACGGAGCGGCATTCTTCTATCCAATTTCATGGAACATCCGGCCAGATTTATTGGTACCTGTCTTGTTGGACTTAACCTGTTTCTGGTTATTTATGGTTTGTTGTTTGATGAACTGTTAAAAATGACTCTCTGGAACCCATTGCATATTCATAATGAATATTTGAAGTTGGGTTTTGATACTTTTTTATCTGCGATTGTGGTGCTAGTTATCGGAGAGTTCTTACCCAAAGCCATTTTCAGGGCCAAGAACGATTCGTTATTAAGTTTCTTTTCACCGGTAGCGCAATTCTTTCATACACTTTTTCTGCCTGTTACTAAATTCTTTGTGAATTTTTCTCAATGGATACTAAAATATGTATTCAATGTTCGTTTAAACGAGAAAAATGAAGCATTTACCAAAGTTGATCTGGAGCATTTTTTTCAACAAACCAAAGAACAGGATGAGGATAATACAGAACTGAATAAGGAACTATTTGAAAACGCCCTGAGTTTACCCCTGGTAAAGATTCGCCAATGCCTGGTTCCGAGAACGGAAATAGAAGCAGTGGATATCAATACGCCTGTCGAAGATCTCAAGCAGGTTTTCATCAATACCCATTTAAGTAAGCTCCTGATTTATGATGATAATATCGATAATATAGTTGGTTATGTGCATCAACTCGATCTTTTTAAAAAGCCAGCAACCGTAAAATCAGTATTGCATCCTATCATGGCCGTTCCGGAAAGCATGAGTGCCACCGATCTGATCAATAAATTTACCAAAGAAAGAAAAAGCATCGCTTGGGTAGTAGATGAGTTTGGCGGCACCGCTGGCATTGTTACGATGGAGGATGTGTTGGAAGAGATTTTCGGGGAAATACAAGACGAGTATGATGTAGAGGAATTGGTAGAGAAACAACTGGCAGAAGATGAATTCATTCTCAGCGGCAGGGTTGAACTGGATTACCTGAATGAAAAATACAATATGAGTTTCCCGGTAAGTGATTCTGAAACCCTTAGCGGATATATTATCCAGAAACATGAAACCATTCCCAAACAAAAAGAAACCATCATTATAGACGATTACCGTTTCGATATTTTATCAGTAAGTGATACCCGCATAGAAACAGTAAAAATGAAAATCCTACGCTGACAAATCGGTTTTTCACCGAAAAATGATTGTAAAGACTTCGGTCACCTGTTTTTATGTACTGCTTACCCTTAACTTTAGCGGCTAATAAGGATTAGGCTATTCAAAAAGCACGTGATTCGCCAGAAAAATAAAGTTCGGTTACTACCCTGCCTTTATTTTCTTATCCGCTCGTGTATTTTTTGAGGATGGCCATAATGAATCGATTATCTTAGCCACCAATATATACTAACATGCCTTTTGTTTTCGATAGTTCCAAGCCCATTGCCATCGGTTGCGATCATGCAGGATTTGAGTATAAGACCGCTCTGGTAAAATGGTTGTCTGATAAAGGCTACAAGCTAAAAGATTTCGGAACCTTTTCAGCTGATTCCGTTGATTACCCTGATTTTGCCCATCCAACTGCCAATAGTGTAGAAACCGGAGAATCCTGTTTTGGCATTCTTTTATGTGGCAGTGCCAATGGCGTGGCCATAACCGCAAATAAACACCAGCATATCCGGGCGGGTTTATGTTGGGAAAATGATGTGGCTGTGCTGGTGCGTAAACATAATAATGCAAATATCATTTGTATTCCCGCACGTTTTGTAGCGCTGGCACTGGCCGAGCAAATGATAGAAATATTTATGACAACGGATTTTGAAGGTGGTCGTCATGCAACCCGCGTTAATAAAATTGCCTGTTCCTGATTCAAATAACCAATACTAATATACATAATGAAAAAATTATTATTATTCTGCCTCCCTTTTGCCGCTACCATGGCAATGGCACAAACAACTGATGATGCAGCTAAATATGCTGCCCTGATTACCAAAGAAGGATTAAAAGAAAAACTAACCATTGTAGCCAGTGCTGAAATGGAAGGAAGAGAAACCGCCACCCCAGGCCAGAAAAAAGCTGCTGCTTATATTGAAGCCCAGTTTAAAAAATTTGGTCTCAAACCCGGGAATGGTGATAGCTACCAGCAGCTATATCCGGTTTATCAGGATATACTGAATGATAAAAAATTATCGGTTAATGGAAGAACATTTACCTGGGATCAGGATTATTTCTTCTCACCATCTATCACAACCGGAACATGGACTTACAATAATATCGTATTTGTTGGTTATGGTATTGTTGACTCCGCGAAAGGAATCAACGATTATGCTGGTCTGGATGTGAAAGGGAAGATAGTACTCGTACTAGATGGAGGAACTGCAGCGCCTGTTCCGGGAGCAGGCGGACGCGGTGGTTTTGGTGGTCCAGCCATGGCCAAAATGAATAACGCCAGAAAAAACGGGGCAGTTGGATATATATTAGTGTCGCAGGATTTCCCACGTAAAATGCCTACTCCTCTAAAAGGACGCATGTCAACAATCATGCCTGCTGCCAGTACAAACAGCTTTCTGACTGCAACTATTTCTGATGAAGTGGCTTCCGCTTTATTAGGACGCACCAGTAAAATCGCTTTTGCAAAACTGATTGAAGAACCAAAAGGAGTTTATTCCTCAGAATTCACAATTGCTGCTGCAAAAACAACAGAAACTTTAGAAAGCAGTAATGTAATCGGAATACTTCCTGGTACGGATAAAAAAGAGGAATATGTATTTTTAACCGGACACTATGATCATCTTGGAAAAAATGGAGATGTGATTTATTATGGAGCTGATGATGATGGTTCTGGAACAGTTGCTGTGCTTCAGATGGCTGAAGCATTTACTGCTGCTGCCAAAAAGGGTAAAAAGCCCAGAAGAACTATCGTATTTATGACCGTAAGCGGAGAAGAAAAAGGATTATGGGGATCTGCCTACTATTCAGAACATCCTATCTATCCTATCGATAAGACCTCTGTGGATCTGAATACGGACATGATCGGAAGAGTTGATACAGAGCGTAAAACCGGCGATACCCTGAATTATGTTTATGTGATAGGGCATGATAAATTAAGTTCTGACCTACCTGTTATAAATGAAGGGGTGAATAAGAAATACACGGGTCTTGTACTGGATTATAAATTTGATGATCCTAAAGATCCTAACCGAATCTATTACAGAAGTGATCATTATAATTTCGCCAAGAAAGGAATTCCGATTTTATTCTTCTATGATGGTATGTTATTGGCAGATTATCATAAACCAACTGATACTGTTGAAAAAATCAATTTTGAGTTGATGGAAAAAAGAGCTCGTATGATTTTTCATACGGGTTGGGAAATTGCAAATAGAGATGATATGTTGAAAAGAGATACACCTTTGAATATGCCTGCTACCAGATAAACACTTAAGATTGAATGTAAAATGCCGCATCGGGCTAATCCTGATGCGGCATTTTGTATTAAGCTATTTACTGATTATTATAGCCACAGATTCACTGATTTCCACAGATGGCTAGAGCTAAATATTACCAGCCTAAAATATAGGCGAAGATCAGGGGTACTACAATGGTCGCATCGCTCTCTACTATGAATTTAGGAGTATGAATATCGAGTTTGCCCCAGGTGATTTTTTCATTGGGAACTGCTCCCGAATAAGAGCCATAGGACGTGGTTGAATCACTTACCTGGCAAAAATATCCCCAGAATGGTACATCATGCCATTCCAAATCCTGGTACATCATAGGCACTACACATATCGGAAAATCTCCTGCAATACCGCCTCCAATCTGGAAAAAGCCAACTCCTTTTCCACCACTATTTTGTCTGTACCAATCGGCCAGCCATACCATGTATTCAATACCAGTTTTCATGGTAACTGCATTCAATTCTCCCTTAATTACATAAGAAGCAAAAATATTTCCCATGGTACTATCTTCCCAGCCAGGTACTACAATCGGGATATTTTTTTGAGCAGCAGCCAGCATCCAGCTGTCTTTGGGGTCAATTTCATAATATTGTTCCAAAACGCCGCTCAGCAACATTTTATACATGTATTCATGCGGAAAATAACGCTCCCCGGCAGCTTCTGCATCAGCCCAAAGTTTATGGATATGCTTTTGAAGTCTTCTGAAAGCTTCTTCTTCCGGTATACAGGTATCC